>JBPCXM010000524.1:0-6653 GCA_051008535.1 Pseudomonadales bacterium
ACGCTGTCATGGGGCTGCCAATAGCGCTATGGGCCGATCGATCCAACCGCGTCAAAGTGATTACTGTTTGCATTGTTTTGTGGTCGCTGATGACCGCCCTGTGTGGTATTGCCGCGGGCTTCCTTGCACTGCTGTTATTCAGAATTGGTGTCGCCATCGGTGAAGCGGGTTGCACCCCGCCGGCCAACTCCATTATTGGGGACTACTTTATTGCCCGCAAGCGAGCGACGGCACTGGGTATTTACTCGATGGGCGTCACCTTGGGAGGCGTCCTCGCCAATCTTTTTGGCGGCCCTATTGCACAGATGCAAGGTGCTGATTTTGGTGCCTGGATTAATGGCATCGGCCTTGGTGGGTTGTTTACGTGGCTCGACTGGGCTTCTGTAGAAGGGTGGAGAATCGCGTTTGTCGCCGTCGGGCTGCCGGGTATTTTGGTGGCAATGATTGTCCTGCTGACAATCAAGGAGCCACCGCGTGGTTACTCCGACCCTCCCGATGCGTCCCCCAAGACGCCCGCCCATTGGGCTGTAGCGTTTCGAGAGCTCAAACACAAGCCGACCTTCTGGTGGATGGCGATAGGCGCTTCCATGGTTGCCTTTGTGGGTTATGGCCTCGTCAGCTTCCAGGCGCCTTTTCTACAGCGTGAACACGGCCTGGATGTCAGGGACGCCGCGATCAACTTCGGTGCCCCACTATCCTTTCTGGCTGCGGTAGGTACGTTTCTTGGCGGCTACATCACGGAAAAGCTCACAACCAGGTCGCAGACCGCAATGGCCTGGGTTCCGGCGGTCGGCCTGTTTATCGCTGTCCCTGCCTATATTTCAGCCTTCTTTGTCGAGGACTTAAAAGTCGTTTTTATGTTATGGGGTATCGGGGCAGTCTGCCATTACGCCTACCTGGGTGCGCAGTACAACATTGGCCAGGGTGTGGTCAGTAACCGTTCGCGGGCCACTGCTATTGCCATCCTGCTCATCCTGGTCTCACTGATAGGCAATGGTCTTGGGCCATACTTCGTCGGTTTCATGAGTGATCTGTTTATGAACTTGCAACTTGCCAGCAGCGATTTTGACGGCCAACTAACGTCTGCAATCTGTCTGGAGAATGACTTAGGGCTAAGTGAGGTTCAGCGAACAGTCTGCGAACAGGCGAATTCAACCGGCCTAAAACAGGCGATCTCCGTCACGGTCTGTTGGCTCATCTTTGCCGCTGGCTGTTTTCTCATGTCAGCTCGCACCCTCAAGCGTGATTTCGTGGCGCAGTTGGTAACTTAGTGTAGTGTATTGAATTAACCAACCACACTAACCGGAATTTACCATGCCCCGAAACATTTTCTTTTCAACAGTCGCGATAGCGAGCTTGCTTTAAATAGATTGACTGTCGGCAATTGGCCGCTTCTACCAGTTCACAACCCCGTCCATCGAGTCACTTGAGAGACGACTATCGCTGGAGAGAAGAGTCGTACGCCCTACCCTAGCTATCCGGCAGCGGCTAATCCCAACTTTTGCCAGAACTTAAGCCCACATAGGGAAAGTTCAGCTCGGTTTGCTGTCACCGCCTAATAGCCCGAATTTTCCAACTGTTCGTGCCATTTAAAGGTGGGTCGAGAGCGCCACTTAGCTATACCAAGCCTCGTCTGGCAGCAGTGTAGCCTTCTCCAGCCATGTGTGATAATTATTCTCCTCTATAGGGAAACTATCTTGAGCAATATCGTCTACATCGCAACCAGTCTTGATGGCTACATATCCTCGCCAGACGGCAAACTTGATTGGCTGAGCTACGTCCCTATTCCCGAGGGAGATGACCTCGGTTTCGCGGAGTTTATTAATAGGGTCGATGCTGTCGTTATGGGCCGACTTACATTTGAAACTGTGGTCGGTTTTGGGGCGGGATGGCCTTATCCCGTTCCCGGCCTTGTTCTGAGCTCGACTTTGAGTGCCACGTCGCAAGACCTTGCTGATCACGTTGACTTCGCGAATGGCACACCACATGAAATTCTCGAATTGGCAAAAGCAAAGGGCTTTGAGAATCTATATATAGACGGCGGAAAAACCATCCAGAACTTTATGCGTGAAGACCTGATCGACGAACTAATTATCTCTCAAATACCGCTCCTACTCGGTGGCGGAGATCGACTATTTGGAGAGCTTGATCAGCGCGTCAACTTCGAGCTAGTAAGCACAGAAACCTTACTGGGCCAGATCGTTAAGAGTCGCTATCGACGAAAGTACGCTTAGACCGCTTTGGATATTTCATTACATTAATGCCCACGCCCAACAACAATCGCGTGCATTGCAAACTTGTTTGCTATGATTCGCACAAAAATGCGATAGCGTAATCTGGTTACACATCATGACCAACCCAATTCCACTTCCGCCGCCGGTCGTCGGGCCTGAAATCCGTCTCGCCGAGTTCACCGTCAAGGCCCTGGTCCTCGGCGCGGTGCTGTCAATGTTGCTGGCGTCGGCGAACGCTTATATAGGCTTGCTGGTCGGCCTGACTGTCTCTGCGTCCATTCCAGCGGCGGCCGTGTCCATGGGATTGTTACGCCTGTTCCGGCAGTCAAACATTCTGGAAAACAATATGGTGCAAACCGCCGCTTCGGCCGGCGAATCGCTGGTCGCCGGCATTATTTTTACTATTCCGGCCCTGGTGATAATGAAAGCGTGGTCCGGTTATCACTACGGTCCCATGATGGCGATCGGGATTATCGGCGGCATACTCGGTGTCGCGTTTACCATTCCGCTGCGGCGTGCGTTAATTGTTGAGGCGCGATTGAAATTTCCGGAAGGCGTGGCAACCGCCGAAGTGTTAAAAACCGGCGGCATCGAAACCGATAAAGACCACCACGCGCATTACGAATCAGATGATGCAAAGCAAGGTTTCAAGCGCTTGTTACAAGCGGCCGGCGTCGGCGCCTTATTTAAGCTACTCGAGTCAGGCATCGGTTTTATGGCCAGCGCCATTGCGACAACCAAGTCATGGTTTGCCGGTGGGTGGTTGTTCACTGCCAATATCACCTTAAGCCCGGCCTTGATCGGCGTTGGCTATATCGTCGGTCTGAACATCGCCATGCTGGTGTTTATGGGCGGCGTCATCGGCACCCTCATTGGAGTACCGCTGAACTGGTATTTCAATCACGAAGCGATCATGCTTGCGGCAAATATCGATCCGAACACAGCCTGGTCTGAACTCGACCCAAGCGAATGGAGCGCGCTCGCCGGCCAATCGTGGCAAGACTGCCGGCGCATTGGCGTGGGGGCGATGATAGTTGGCGGCGTGTGGTCGTTGATCAGCCTTGCCAGGCCATTGCTCGATGGGGTCAAGGCCAGCTTGCACGCTTACAAGGCGAGCCGTTCGGCCGCGGGGCAAGCTGTTTTGCGCACTGAGTTCGATACACCGATCAACTTCGTTGCCATCGCTATCGTGGTTGCGGTCGTCCCCTTATTTCTGATTTTTGTGTTCGCGTTGGGCGACTATCCAAACCGAATTCTGATTGCATCGATTATGACCGTATTGATGATTGTGTTCGGCTTCGTCTTCTCCTCGGTCGCCGGCTACATGGCTGGTCTGGTCGGCAGTTCGAACAACCCGATCTCCGGCGTCACCATAGCGACCGTTATTATTTCGGCGCTTATTCTGTTGCAATTAATGGGCAAGCAGGGAATGGCCGCAACGCTCGGCCCTATCGCAGTCATCTATCTCGCCGGCTTGATTTGTTCGTCGGCTGCCATTGCCGGCGACAATATGCAGGATTTGAAATGCGGCCACCTCGTCGGCTCGACACCCTGGCGGCAACAGGTGTTTCAGGTCGTCGGCGTTAGCGCGGCGGCACTGGTCATTCCGTTCGTGTTGCAAGTGCTCGACGCGGGTTACGGCATCGGTCGTGCCAGCCCGGTGAACCCAGGCGCCACACCGCTGGCCGCACCGCAAGCTGCATTAATGCAGGCGCTCGCCTCCGGTATCTTCGGCGACGGTATTAAGTGGAATTTTATTTTCATGGGCTTCGGCTTAGCGATTGTGTTAATTATCCTCGACCAGATACAGGAGCGCCGCAGCTCGACCTTTCGCTTTCCCGTTCTCGCCGTTGCGGTCGGCGTTTACCTGCCGCTGGGATTGTCGGTGCCGATTTTTATCGGTGGGATTATTGCGCACCTGGTCAAGAAGCGCTCAGCAAGCACCGCAAAAGAGCTGCGACAAAAACGTGAAAACACGGGCCTTTTGCTCGCGTCCGGTTTGATTACCGGCGAAGCATTGATGGGCGTAGTGGTCGCCATTGTCGCGGCGTTCGTTATGCCTCTACCCGTTATCGCGGCGTTTGCACCGGCCGCTGTTATTGGCGTGCTGGCTTTGGCGGGGGTGATCGTCTATCAGTATCGAACACCGCTTGCAGTTCAGTCCTGAGCGTACGGCAGGTCATTTCAATAGCAAGAATGATTATTCCTCTCTATCAATTTTCTTCGCTCACCCGTTTGTATTAGCACTTTTGTGCAATAATTTTTTCACAGCGTCAGAGTGTTAAGATATTTACTACTTGTGAGCTCGATATTTGAAATACCGCGGAGATAGCACTTATGGCGAAGAAGATAAAAATTGATGACCTAAAGGTGGAAGACGAACTGTCCAAAGATGACCTCAAATCAGTAAGCCGCGGAGCTGCTAGCAAAACATCGAAGAAGCAGGGCGGGAACGCGTCGATGGGCCTTATAGGCGACGATATCGGTATTCCGAAAAAGTAACGGTGTAGAAGGCCTTTCAAGCGACGATTAAAGCCGACTATAAGGGCAGGCAACGGACTTTTTTTCCGTTCTTTCGCCACTCCAAAAATGCCGCTGCTGCGGGCGTTCAGGCTGTAGGAAAATTAGCGTTAAAGTTTAGTGGAAGAATTTGTCGCGCGGAGAGTACGGTGGAAAAGTTTTTTTGGCACTAACAGTTCTAAAAGCCACGTAGAAGCGCATTTTTCATCTTGAATTTTGAGTCATCAAGAGTGTCTTGGAGCGAATTCAATTTTCCTACACCCTCGTTAGGTCTCACAACGCGATGAAGTGGTGATTTCATGAGTCAAATAATGGTTGATGTCGAAGCTGACGGCCCGATCCCGGGAGATTATTCGATGATTTGCTTCGGCGCGGTCATTGTAGAACCATCACTCGAGCGAACGTTTTACGGCAAGCTGAAACCGATTTCCGAGCAATGGATCCCTGCGGCACTCGATGTTAGTGGATTTACTCGAGAAGAAACGCTTGAGTTTGACGAGCCTGTGTCAGTGATGGACGCATTCGCAACCTGGATCGCTGCAAATAGCAACGGACGCCCATTCTTTATTTCCGACAATAACGGTTTCGACTGGCAGTTCATTAATTGGTATTTCCATCATTTCACCGCGAATAACCCATTCGGCCATAGTTCATCGAATCTTGGCTCTATTTACAAAGGAATGGTTAAAGATACTTTCAAAAACTTCAAACATTTGCGCAAAACGAAGCACACTCATAATCCGGTCGACGATGCTGCCGGCAATGCAGAGGCTCTGCTGCAAATGAAGCAAGAAGGATTAAAGATTAGCCTCAAATGAAGCGAAACTTAACAAGCGACTGTGATCCAAAAGCCGCGCTTTTTACTGCATCTGACCGTCAGCTTTCACCATTTCACGTAATAGATCGACCGTCCGGCCATGGCCGGTTCTACCAGTTCAAATCCTCGTTCAACGAGTCGTTTGAGCGGCGACTATCTCCGGAGAAAGGAGTCGTACGCCCAACCCTAGCTATCCACCAGTGGCTAATCCCCAACTTTTGCCAAATTTTTGCGCCCGACCACTCTGGAATGTCGGAGTGCTCTCGCAATTGCAGCCCACTTAGACGCTACAATTCCGGGACACTACTAGAACGTCGGCACGGGAATACCCACCCAGTGGCCTGCGGCAGCGGGTCTGCGTTCGACTAACTCGCCTGCAACGAGGTCGAGCACGGCAAATTCGATCGGTCGAATGGCCAGCGCATGCGTAAACTGCGCGCTGCCCTGCAGGTCGCCAGCATCGGAAGTCGCCTCAACCAGAAGTACGCTAAGACGATCCTCATTGAACAACAGTGAGTTGCCGTGTGTGGTGGGATGCAGCAACTCGTCGAGGCCTCCACCCTGGTAGCTCCACTTTGTGCCGCTAAATCCCAACTCGGGAATCCGCCACGATGACGGCGCCACGTAAGCGATGTTACCCGGCAGTACGGCGTCGTCTAAAAGGTCGGCGACGGCGGCCCTCGCTTGCGGGCTGACCGGTGCGAGAAACACGGTGACGTGCGCTGTGGCAGCGTCGATTTGCAGGCTGTCAATTACATGACTTCGCAACACGTGTGCTGCGCCAATCGTGAGCGCCAATGCAACTGCGTAGAGCCCCGCGAGTTGCACGGCTCGCACCCAGGTCACTCGCGACAGTCGTAAACCCAATGACCGCCACCACGCTTCCCAGCTTCGCGGCAGGAACATTCCCGTTCGATCCATGTAGTCTCGATACGACGCGCCGAATTTGGCTAAACAAATCCGTTCCTCGACCCGCGCGAGAAAGTAATAGAGACACAGCATGCTCACGAAAGCGATGACGACGATGAAGCGGGACCAGTAGAGCGACGCGCCAAGCCCGATCAGCGCCAGTGCCAGGTATT
>JBPCXM010000525.1:0-7734 GCA_051008535.1 Pseudomonadales bacterium
GTGGTCCAGATCTTGGAACCGTTAAGTACATACTCGTCGCCATCGCGGGTAATTCCGTCGAGCTGGCTAACCATGTCGTCAATATTGGTGCGCACCACCATGAGTCCGCCGGCTGCACCGGCCTCTGCACCGCGCTCATACTGCAGGGTTTGCATGGCAATCTTCCAGCCCTGCCCCTCCTCGCCCATTCGGCACTCGGCGGGGATGCGCGCGTCGGTGAAAAAGGTTTCAGTGAAACCGTATTCGCCGGTAATTTTGCGGATGGGCCGGGTCTCGATGCCATCCACTTTCATCGGCGAGAGAAAATACGACAGGCCGTCATACTTGCGCTCGGTGTTGGGGTTGGTGCGGGCCAGTAAAATCATGTACTTGGCAAAATTGCCCATGGTGGTCCAGATCTTGGAACCGTTAAGTACATACTCGTCGCCATCGCGTACCGCCCGGGTCTGGGCGTTGCCCAGGTCTGAGCCATTGTCCGGTTCGGAAAAGCCCTGGCACCACACGTCCTCGGCACTGAGGATATTCTTCAGGTATTTTGCCTTCTCCTGTTCGGTACCCATGTCGTTGATCAGAGGGCCGGCCCAACCCAGACCGATAACATTAAACGCAATCGGTACGGCCGCCTTCATCATCTCTGCATCGGCGATCTGCTGGAAGATGCAATCGACCCCGCCACCCCCGTACTCCTTTGGCCATGCCATTCCCAGATAACCCGCGGACCACAGCTTGTGCTGCCATTCACGCAGGAAGTCAAGTTGCTGGTCGGAACCGACTTCCATAAACGTCTGTGGCAACAAGAAGCCTGGATCGGCGGGCTTATTGTCCCTCAGCCATGCGGCGACCCCTTTGCGAAATTCATCCAGTTCCTGTTGTGTTGGTGCCATGTTTGGCTATCCCATTAGCCTACGAATTTTGCGGGCAGTCTCGCCTACCTTCCTATTCCGGACTCGCTTGCGCCAGCTGCTGCGCGGCATAGTCTCTAACAAACGGATAGTCCGGTTTGCCGTTGGCCGCCCGCTGTAGGGAATCAATGGTGAAGACGTGTTTCGGTACTTTGTAGCCGGCGAGGTGCTGGCGGGCGAATTGCTTGATTTCCTCAACATCGATCGTATCAGCACTCAGCTGCGGCCCTTCGACTACTGCAACGACCATATTGCCGAAGCGGCTATGCGGTAGCCCCACTACTATGGCATCGCCGATGAGCGGGTGATCGACCAGCACGCGTTCCACTTCGACGGTGTACACCTTTTCTCCGCCGGTATTGATCACAGTACTGTCGCGGCCCAGCAGAACCAACATGCCGTCTTCCCGTACTGTGCAGCGATCACCGGTCTTCACATAACGCTCGCCGTCAATCTCAACAAAGGTTTCCGCACTCTTTTCCGGTTCCTTATAGTAACCGATCGGGCTGTAACCCCCAGAATAAGCGATACCCACGGTATCGCTGCCGGGCTCAACTTCTCGCATCTGATCGTCAAACACACGAGTCGTGGGCATTGGAAGAAACACGCCCGCCTCCCCGGTAGCAATGCCAAAACCTATCGTCTCGGTTGAGCCCAGCCCATCCATAACCATCATCTCCTGGTTGTAGCTCTGTAGGCCGGCCCTGCTATCCTCGCTGAGAAGTGCGCCGGAAGAAAATATCACTTTTAGCGACACCAGGGGGTTTTGGCCCCGACGGTTTTCAAGTTCTTCCAGCAGCGGTATGGCAAACGCGTCTCCCACTATCACGAGCGCGCCCACCCGGTGCTTAGCGACCATGTCCACTGTGCGGCCCGCATGAAACCGGGCACCCGACGTGGTAACGACTGCCGTACCCTGCGCCAGGGCCTGCAGCGCGATCAGTAGACCAGTGCCGTGCATCAGCGGGCTCAACGGTAAAACGGGGCCCGCTTGCGGCAGGGATGCCACATTAGCGATGTGTTCATCCACCGTGGAAGGATGTTGCTCGAGCGCCAACTCGGCCAATCCCCCGCCCATACTGATTTCCATTTTGAACCACAAGTCCTCATGCCGCCACTGCGTGCCCTTTGGCAGGCCTGTGGTGCCACCCGTCGCGACCAATATAAGGTCATTGGAGGAAGTACGGCGTTGAAATCCACTGCTATCGAATGCGTACAGAGATTCCATGGCTATCGCAAAGTCATTGACCGGGGCATCGCCACCCACTTCCACAAACGCTACAGTCTGCTCGCATCGGTCCTTGATGCGCGCGACCACTTCGGTAAATTCCGTGTCGTACACCAGCACACGGATATCCAGCCCGTTGCAGAGATCGAGTAGCTCATCGTCAACATAGCGGAAGTTGACGTTTACATGGGACATTCCAGCCAGGCCAGTGGCGATGAACGTTTCCATATAAACATTGGAATTGCGTAGGTAGTGGCCAACATGGCTACCATCGGGCAGATCCTGTGATGAAAGCCAACTGGCGATACCAGAGGCACGCTCGATCAGGGTTGCGTAACTGATGGTCTGATCATCGTGGATCAATGCCGGACGGTCGGCGATATCACTTTTGCCCAACTGATATAAGGCTTCGCTAAAGTTCCAATTCACGCTGTACTCTCCAAGTTATTATGGACTCAACAATCCTAACTAACCTTCTGCTAGTCGCTTAACGGCCTTCTTGGTTCGCAATAAACCTATTCGTCTTAGGCAAACTTTGGTTGCTTTCTTTTGTTGCTTCCTACAGCTTTTCTTCCCTTACGGGAACTCTTCGCCGAGGCAACCTTCCTGCCTTTCGCACTCGCCAACGCTGCACTGCCGATGCGCGCAGTCAGGCTATCACCGAAGGGAGACCCAGTGCCGCTATTGGCAATGAGAGCTACGGCCAGGTCTTGGCTGGGGTCGGCCCAGGCACCTGAGCCGCCGAAGCCAAAATGGCCAAAAGCTTCCCTTTGGAAGCCCCGCGTCGTATACACGCCGTGGTAACCCAATCTCCAGCGCATATCAAACGGTATAACAGCATATTTACCTGGAGCAGTTTGAACCGTTGAAGCCTGCTTTACTGCATCCGCGGAGAGTAGCCGGACATTGTCAAGCTTCCCGCCGCCAGCAAGCATAGCGAAAACTCTCGCCAAAGAACGTGCAGTGAACAATCCATTGCCTGCTGGAATCGCCGCCCTAAGTGCCTCTGCCGAGCCAAAATCAAATTGTCTCATGCCACGCGGCCCAAGAGCGTCATGGAAACTACTCAAATGGGAATCTATACCGAGAGCCCGCAACACACCACTAACGCTGTAAATAGACAATTCGACATAACGTTCGAGCACTTGCCGAGGTAGGCGACGTAATGTTCCTGGCGCAATAAGCTGCGCGGCGCGGTGCAATTCCTTTTCCGGAGTACCAATATAAAGCCCGTCAAGGCCCAGCGGTTCAGCGATTTCGGATTGCACCAAATCGGAAAATTTCTTGCCACTCACCCTTTGCACCAGCTCCCCGACGACAAAACCATAAGTCAGGCCGTGATAACCGGTACGCGCGCCAGGTTGATGAGCTGGCGTTGCTTTCTCGATCGCCTCGATCATGTGTTCCCAATCCAGCATGCGCGGGGCTCGATCGATCATCTGGCGAATGTGGTAGAGGCCCGACTGGTGGCACAGTACCTGTCGTACGGTAATAGCTTCTTTACCCGCTTGCGCAAATTCGGGCCAATATGCAGAGACTTTCTCGTCGTAATCGATCAAGCCTCGATCGGCAAATATATGCAGGAGGGTCGAGCTCACGCCCTTGGTGGTAGAAAAACTGGGCGCCATCGTATCTTCGCGCCACGGGTTACCGTTCTCATCACGGTAGCCACCCCACAAATCCGCAACACATTCGCCACGGTGATAGACACACACCGCCGCACCGCCGGTATATTTCGGCAGTGGCTTGCGCAGAGCAGTCTCTACGGTATGAAAATCGGGGTGGCAGAAGCCGTCGATCGGGGGATTTTTAGCACAATATCGCTGGGAGATTGCATTAATTGCCATATTCTGACTCCCTGGCTATTGTATTCACAATCATGTCTTCCTCTCTTTAATTATTTGACACGGCGCCACGACCCAAGCAGCAGAAAGATGAACTGGCCATGCCCAACCATACGCGGCCTGACATGCTTGTTGCTCTATCAACCCAGCGCTGCCGCTTCCAATTCATCGAAAGAGTCCTGCAGGCAGTCGGCGTAAAAGGCAGGGTCCGGCATCATCTCTCGGCAGGCAGTGATGCTGATCGAGATAGTGCCTGCCTTGTTCTGAACGTTGCTGTAGATAATATGAAACAGACCCACGTTGGGCATCAACGGCCCAAAACTCATTGAATCGACGAGCATGGCCCCCGCGAAGTACATCTGCACCGACGGTCCGGGTACATTAGTGATAAAGGTATTCTGCACCACGGCGGCCTCCGCCAGGCCTGTCGCCGAAGCGGCGCGAAGCGCCACAGACAGCACGCCGCCGGGCAACAAGTCCGTAATATCCATCATCATCCGCGGACCCAGGGCTTGCGCGTAGGCCTTGGCGGCCGAAGCCGACTCATGCACGGCTTCGAGTCGCTCCAGCGGATCGGCAATCTCTGTGCACAATGCGACATTCATCATGCCCACCATATTGCCGCCCGCCGATCTCTCCTCATCGCTCCGTACATCGATGGGGCAACCTGCGACCAGGGTCTGATCAGGCATCTCGTGCTTGCTCTCCAGGTACTTGCGCAAGGCACCGGCCACGATAGTCAACATCACATCATTGATCGTCGCGCCGCTCACCGTATTTTTAATCGCGCGTATCTGATCAAAATCGAATTTCCGAGAATCCACAACGCGGTGCGGGGAAATCTTTCCCTGAAATCGAGTTTTCTGTTTGTCCTCCAGACGCTTGAAATCCTGTTTTTTCAGCCCAGCGCTAATCCGCGAAAACGCCGGCACGGCCTCTTTGGCGAAGCGGTAAAACTCTACCGGTTTCTTCCAGGCATCTATATAGGCCTTGCCCAACATTTTCACGGCAGATGCGCTCTCTCCGCGCCATGATTCATCCACATCGAATCGCGCGGCCTCAGGACTGAAGTCGTGCATGATTGTTGTGAACTGAGCGCCGGTTGCGCCATCCATTGCAGCATGGTGAATCTTTAACAACACCGCAAAACAGCCAGATGGCAGCCCTTCGATATTGTCCAGGCCCTCAACAACGTACATCTCCCACAGCGGTCTGTCCCTGGACAGGGGTCGAGAGTGCAGGCGCGCAACCTGGATACATAGTTGACGCCAATTACCCGGTTTGGGCAGGCCAATGTGGCGGACATGGTATTCCATATCGAAATCCGGGTCCTCAGCCCAGTAGGGCTGCCCAAGTCCCATCGGCACCGTCACCAGCTTACGTCTGAAAACGGGAGACAAGTGTACGCGGTTTTTCAGCAGTGCCAGAATATCCTTAAAGCGCACCGGACCCCCGCCGGGCACTGAAGACTGATCGTAGATGCTAACACCACCGATATGCTGAGGCATACCATCCAGCTCAGAGTGGATGAACATGGCATCCTGGCCACCTAGCTGTTGCATGCTTTGTTCTCCCGTCTTTGCATTAGTTATCAGCTACCATGATCCATGCGTATTGAAAGCCAAAGAACGCTGAATGTCATAGGAATCGAGCAAACCTAACCTGATATCACCAACGCCCCTCTCCCCGAGAATAGAGGGCATCCGGCCCGATTGCCTAACTATTAAAAAGTGTACCTAAACTCCACACCCCAGTTGCGTGGTTGGTTCCAGGCACCAAAAGTAACCAGTGGGCCGATCTTGGTCGTAGAAGAAAGGTGGCGTTCATCAGCCAGGTTGCGCCCGTAGACACTCAGCTGATAACGCTCGTCGTAGATGTAATCGAGCGATGCGCTCCACAACCCGAAGGAATCCACATGGCCTACCGGATCATTATTTGCAATCGTCTCGATCTCATCCCTCCAGCGATAGGTAATATCTCCCACGAACTCACCATTGCCAATGTTGCGGGAATAGGTGGCCGAAGCGCCAAACGTGTTCTCCGGTGCTCTGCGCAATAACAAGTCAGAATTATCTGTAATGATGCCATCATTGTTGAGATCGGCTTCATAGTCGCTATATTCCGCTTTTAGATAGCCGTATGTGGCGCGCAATCGAAGATTCTCGGTCACTACCCCTGTCAATTCCAGCTCCAGCCCGGGCATATCCACCGTCGAGGCGTTTAGCACGAGCGTGCCTACACTGCCGTCGGCCAGCGGCACAAGAATCTCCTCCTGCTTGTCACTATATTCAGTGTAAAACGCCGTGGCGTTGAAACGTACGCGCCCATCCAGCCAGTCACTCTTGAGACCCAACTCGTAGGTATCCACGAATTCCGGATCATAAGGAGTGGTGAATCCGGCAACGGCTGTATTGCGACCAAAAAAACCACCGCTCTTAAAGCCCTTGGCATAGGAGCCGAACAGCATCACGTCGTCATTGAACTGGTATCTTAAGCCAAGTTTAGGGGTGGTCTCGCTCCAGTTCTCATCCGCCTCGCCTAGATCAGGGGGCGAGATCGTAACGCCGTTTAAGAATACAGCTGATGTTTGCCCCTGGAAATCCTTCTCCTCTTCGGTGTAGCGCAGGCCTAATGTTGCCGTTAAGGCATCATTTATATGCCAGTCTCCCTGAAAATAGGCCGCGACGGATTCGGTCTCCTGGTGCTGCATGAGTCCTGATGTAGCGCCTGGGGGGCGCATTTGTAGAGCCGTGTTGAAGAGAAAACCCAGGGTCTCCGACTGCTGGGTATATTCCGAATCCCAGTAGTACAGGCCTACCACAAACTCCACCGTGTCAGAAAAGGTCGAGGTGAAGTTCAGCTCCTGGCTGGTCTGTTCATAGTCCTGATCGAACGTTAATGCGATGAAGTCGATATTAGACCCATCGAATTCCGCACGTCTGAACTCCACGTTTTCACGGTACCCGGTTATCGAGGTGATGGTCCCCGGTCCTATATCCCACTCCATTCTCAGGGTATAGGCATCGGTCTCAACAAAGGCATCCTGGTGGTCGTTTAGCGACACATGGTCCTCGTCACTGCCCGTGTCGGTCGCTTCACAGGCGCCGAAGAGCTGGCATGATAAAGTCTCCGGCCCATTGCGGTTGTGTCCGCCGCCAATATCCGAGTCGTCCTCAAGCCGATCATAGCTAAACTCGAGCTCAAAATTATCGGTGGGGGTCGCCAACAGCTTAACGCCATAACTCGTGGAATCCTTGCGGGCAGTATCTTCATTGATGGTGGTATTTTCCAGCCAGCCATCGTCACTGATATCAGTCGCCCACACTTTAGCGGCAAGCTTGTCCTGGATGATAGGGAAGTGCAGCGCGCCTTTGAAGTCCAGCAAACCCCAGCTGCCTGTGCCGACTCTCAGCTCTCCACCGAATTCGCCGCTGGGTTTGTTGCGCACAACATTGAGGACACCGCCGATGGTATTCTTACCGAACAGGGTGCCCTGCGGGCCGCGCAGTACTTCAATACGCTCAATATCGAAGTTATCGAGCACTTGTCCGACATTAGTGCCTAGATAAATACCATCCACAATGACCCCGATCGATGGGTCGAGACTCTTGTCGACCTCCTGATAGCTCACGCCACGGATGGAAATGGCGGCGGCACCCGGGCCCGCTGTCGAGTTGTCAATGGTCACATTGGGCGAATAGCCTTCGATATCACGCAGATTACGAATACTGGCGTTTTGCAGCTCCTGGGCGATTGCGGT
>JBPCXM010000526.1:0-2644 GCA_051008535.1 Pseudomonadales bacterium
GGGCAGTAAGGCGTAGAAATCGAACTCGGATCCGTAATTGATATTGCCGACGTCAGAGCGGAACTCGTGGTACTGGCCAATCATTAGCAGCCCGCTGAGGAAGCCGAACCGGCCGTCAGTCTTGGGAGCCTTGTAGCGGACATCGACAAAGTAATCTTTGAGGCCGAATACCGGCGTTACAAGAAACACGTCAGCAAAACCATTGAAAATATGCCCCGTCGCCAGTGGCGTCTGGAACGCGGCGACACCGTCGTCGCTGCCCAGCAGCTCATAAATAAGCGTCGTGGTGAACCCGCCCCAGGACAGACCCGGCGCAACGCGCACGTAGTTCACGGCGTAGTCTAAAGGTTGATTGCCATAGTCGGTCTGGCGAGCGTACTCCAGGCGGTAATTGAAGGTGAGACCGTGGCCCAAGGGTTGCTTGCCCTTAAGAAACCCGCCGTAGCTGGCGTTGGAAAACGGAAACTTGGCGACATCAAAAAAGTCCATCAGGTAGGTGTAACCCGTCAGCGTGCCAATCGGCAGCGGCTTACTCTTGACGTTGACCAGGTGAACGTTGGAGTGGATGTTGCCAACTGGCGATCTGTCGCTGACGATACGATTTACGTTGCCGATGTAGCCGTAGAACACGGTCACACCGGGCACGGCTTTAATCGTCGCCTTCGCACCATCAAACGTCTGGTCGTTCTGGCGCCAGGCAACCGAGCCGACGTAGCGCAGGTTATCGAGGTTCTCCCTGTATCGACCGCCGGTGAGAACGACACCGGGAATATGATGCGATTCGATATAGGCCTGATCGACCTCGGCTGATTGAACGTCGGCAATGACCGGTCGGTCGGTTTTGCCGTTGATCGTATTGTTGAAGTCCTCCGGGCCTAAATTGACAACAAACTCTCCCTCAACCCCAACCCGAAATCCGTGAAAAAAGCCGGATTCGACACCGACCCGGGTGCGCAACGTGGAGGCATGGGCGTCTTTTGGCAGGCCGGCCTGATCGACGAACTCGTAGCGGTAGCGGGCATCGATCCAGACCCTGCCATCTCTAATGCCTGTATGCGGGTTGCTGCGTGTGTTCTCTCCGGCAGTCGCCGAAGAGGCCCCGGTCCCCGCTGATATAATGAGCAGCAGGCAAGTGACGCAAAATGACTTTGCTGCCAAGCCAATGCACCGCGAAACCGGGCATTGAGGCTCGAACATCGTCAAAGCACAGGGCTCCATCACCATGGTCTAGCGAGTCGCGAATATCGCCCGGTATTCTTGCCCAATTCGCCGAGACGCACAGCGATTTTGTGCGATGTGGGGCGGACATAGATCGGCATTAGGCTGCATTTCCGAGTCGATGTGGCGTCGGCAACACATTTTGTTTGATTTAGATCAAATTTTGAGCGGCCCCTGCGCGACGCCCGCGTCCGCTTCATCGCACCAACATCGAACATGGTTCGCGACCTTATGTTCGGTCTAAGGCCGAGGACAGCGATCAATGGTGCTTCAGTAGGCCGCATTTCTCGCGACACTTCGCCTAGCACCGAGTGCGGCTTGCTCAGTTATCCTACGAATCGTAGTGCAAACGGTTCTGAAGGAGACCTGCACAAAGGGGGTCAAGATGAGCAGACTTAGCAGTCGGCAACCGACGCTTGTTCGGTATATTCGTTGCCCTGAGTTGATGGATCGCATGATGGAGCGCGTAGGCGTTTTGCCGGTCGAGGCTGCCTGCGTCGATGGTGGCCTGGCCTGGCTTGAAGCTCGCACCAAATGCATCTTTTGTCGCCATGTCGGGGAATGCTGCAGTTGGCTGGCAGGCTACGACACGCTCACGACGCCCGCGGATTTCTGTCCCAACACCAAGTTTTTCGATTCCTGCGTCGAGCACTCGTCCGCTGGCGCTGATGTCTCGGACAGCGCTGAACTCATGCCTTGGCGATTGCAGCAGCTGGGACTCGACCCTGGGTACATGAAGGCGTGCCGCACATCCACGTACCAGGACTTGGAAAGGGTATGTGCATCCTGCAAATCGCGGCGGCTCTGCGAGCGAGACCTTGCCGAAGGCAACGTTGAGGCGGGTATGCGAAACTACTGCCCCAACGCGCCGACCATCGATGCATTGGTTGTCAATTGGGTCCTATGAGGCGCGTACGATGAGGCCGTAGGGCTCGGGGCCGAACTGGGACGCGTCATTCGGCCGTTGACATCGGATTCGCGTGGGTCGGACCGTCCTCCTCAGAGGTCGAAATGGCTTCGTTTGACGGATGCCTCCGCGTGGCCGCTTCGAGCCTGATCCATTCAACAATGTCGCCGAAAGCGAGGTTCACGTTCTGCACCCCGCAACAGGAGTCGATATCACGCGTTATGAGTCAATTTCCCGCCGATTAGTCTGGCCAGTCTTTTACAAGGTTAAGGTTCGAGCAGATAGGTCTTGCCGTAGCCCGATGCATAGTCGATGAGCGCGATCGCCACGGGCGTGATCGCAAAGACGGCGAGATCTTTGGGATCGCTAGGAACCAACCGCATTGATTGCGGCAGCGCGGAGGTATGCGTCAAACGAATGCACGTCGCCCCCCAAAGCAGACGGTCAGACCAACGCGACACCGATGTCAACGCCGAATGAAGCGCCTCATAGGACCCAATTGACAACCAACGCATCGAT
>JBPCXM010000527.1:0-4024 GCA_051008535.1 Pseudomonadales bacterium
AGCGCGAGTTTTGCCACCGTGCTCGGCACCTTGACCGGCCTGGCACTCACTCGCATGGGCCGCTATCGCGGCCGCACGTTATTTACCGGCCTAATTGCTGCTCCGCTGGTAATGCCCGAAGTGATCACTGGTTTGTCACTGTTGCTATTGTTTGTCAGCTTGCAGGACTTGATTGGCTGGCCCGCTACGCGGGGTGCCACCACGATCACCATCGCACATATTACGTTCTCTATGGCATATGTCGCCGTGATCGTCCAGTCACGGCTAGCCAGCATGGACCAATCGCTGGAAGAAGCCGCGATGGATTTGGGCGGCCGGCCCTTTCAAATCACCTGGGATATCACCTTGCCGTTGATTGCACCAGCTATGGTGTCGGGTTGGCTATTGGCTTTTACCTTGTCGTTGGATGATTTGGTCATCGCCAGTTTTACCTCAGGCGCCGGCGCCAGTACACTACCGATGGTTATTTTCTCAAAGGTAAAACTGGGCGTCACCCCAGACATCAACGCGCTCGCAACGCTGATTATCACTGTGGTCGCAATAGGTGTGCTGCTGGCAAGCTGGATTATGTTGCGTAAGGAAAAACAACGAGCACAGCATGATCAACAGTAATCGAGAACGCATATGCAAGCACCGCTCACAGCGCGCGACCGGCAAGAGTAAGTAAGACTATTCGGGAACGTTATCAGGAATACGAGTCGATGAATGCTTAAATAAAAAAACGCGGTGTAACTCACTAGGTAAACTATGCGTAATATTATTCTAACCCTCGCCCTCCTTGGAACTACCACATGTTTTGGCCTAAGCTCACGGACCTCGCAGGCCTCAGATAAAACAGCAGATACTGTTTATAGTAACGGTCGAATCTATACCGCAAACAAAGAGTCGATCTGGGCTCAATCCATAGCTGTTAAGGGCAACAAAATTACCTTTATTGGAGACGAGGCTGGTGTAGCAAACTTTGTCGGTAAAAACACCAAGGTTCGCCAGTTAAACGGACGCTTGGTACTACCAGGATTAATAGATGCGCACACCCATCCGGGTTACATCGCATTGACGAGTAAACACCTTCAATTGCCGGAAGCAAAAAGCAAGGAAAAACTATTCAAGTCAATAGAAAACATGGTATGCAGCCACCCAAAAAGAAAAGTCATCATAGCGATGCCTTGGGACAACAATCTATTCGACGCCCAAGGACCACATAAACGTATTCTAGACAAGATAGAACCCAATCGCCCTTTACTCATCTGGGACTCCTGGATGCACAGTTTGTGGGTAAACTCAAAGGCACTGCAGCTCGGCGGCGTTGATCGAACCGTGAAAGATCCTGTTCCCAGCTTCTCTTTCTATCAGCGCGACGCGGAGGGCGAACTCACAGGTTACATCACTGAATCGGCGGCCACCGAATTTTGGAGTTCATTTGAATCTCTGACCTCGCAATCTGAAGCCACCTTACTAGACTTTCTCACCTATCTCAGAAATCAAGGCGTCACTACCTTGTTCGATGCGGGCAATTTTGGCTTGGATGAGGCAGTCTATAAAGTCATTCAGCGCCTTGATCGGAAGGGTAAGTTACCCGTTCGTTATCACGGTTCGTACACCTTGTTTCTGCCACAAGATCTGCAGCATTCTGTCGCCACTTTGAAAAAAATGCGTAGCGATTTCGGAAGCGAAAAAATCAAAATTGATACGCTGAAAGTCTTCCTCGACGGTGTGATTGAAACTCGCACAGCACATATGATAAACGACTATCTAGACACACCAGGCAATCGTGGCAACTTGCTGCTTAGCCGTGAACAGTTGCACGCTCTTATTCTTGAGCTTGAAAAAGAAGGTCTGCATTTACACTTGCATACTGTCGGCAACATGGCGACGAGGACGGCTCTTGACGCCATAGAGGATACACACAAATCACTTGGCCGACCGCCGAAAATACGTATCGCGATTTCGCATTTGGAAGTGATGGATTCGGCAGACGCCGCTCGATTTAAAACGCTGGGAGCAATCGCACAATTCACGCCGCATTGGCATGGCGGCGATGACAGTCACAGTTACGATAAGTCCATTGGAGCATTGCGAGACAAAATGTTCCTGACAAAATCTCTGGTCAGCGAAGGCGCAATGGTCACGTTTTCCAGCGATGCCTATTTCACGTCGGATTGGGAAGCCGGCAACGCCAGCCCCTTTACCGGTATACAAGTTGGGCACAATCGCCAGTATGTCGAGGATGGACCCGATGGCCCCGTTGCCGCACCGGTTAGCGAAGCTTTGAGCCGCCAACTAATGGTGGACGGATATACCCGCAACGGTGCTTATCAATTGGGGATAGAAAACGAACTCGGCAGTCTCGAAACGGGTAAAAAGGCTGACTTTATCGTTTTGGATAAGAATCTGTTCGAGGTCGATCGGTACGCCATTCACAAGCTTAAACCAAGCGCCGTTATCCTCGATGGCAAACTCGTTCACGGTTCGCTTGACTAACACGCTGTGGCTGATGTTGCTTTACCGCGGAGCAAAGGAGGAGCGGCACATGGATGTGCTGTTTGCGCAGCCGAGGATGCAAAAATCGCATTTTATCCGTTGCGTGCCTTTTAAAAAGTCACGAAGGCTTTTTCAACAGCCTGTTAAAGTTTAGCGACAACGGACTTTAACTCGGTATACTGCAGCAGCGATTCGTATCCGTTTTCCCTGCCCCAACCTGATTGCTTGTAGCCACCGAATGGAATCGCCATATCGGGTATTCCATGGCAATTAATCCACACGATTCCAGCCTTTATTGCCGCAGCCGTTGTATGTGCCTTGCTGATATCTCTGGTCCAGATACTGGCTGCCAGGCCATACTCGCTGTCGTTGGCAATGGCGGCGATATCGTCTTCGTTTTTGAAGCGCATCGCGACCAACACGGGGCCAAAGATCTCCTCTTTGACAATACTCATTGCATGAGTGGTATCGGCAAATACGGCTGGCTGCAAAAAATAGCCGTCACCGCGATCAAAGATCTTGTCACCACCCGCAGCTAGCCGCGCTCCTTGCTTGCGGCCTGCCTCAACCATTTTCGAGACCGCATTCAGTTGCTCTAGCGAGATGAGCGGCCCCATATCAATATCGGCATCCGTTGCAGGACCAACTTTCATGTCGCGGGCAATTTCCGCAACGCCTTCTACAACCTGATCATAGACGGCGTCGTGAACATAGAGTCTGGAACCGGCGACACAGACCTGACCGGCATTGGAAAATATCGCCTGCGCCGCCGCCGGAATGGCTTCTTCCAAATCGGCGTCCTGATAAATGATAACCGGCGATTTGCCACCCAACTCCAGTGAAACTTTTTTGAGGTTGCCTTTTGCCGCCTCGATAATATTTTTACCAACACTGGTTGACCCGGTAAAAGAGACTTTGTCGACAGCGGGATGTGCCGCCAATTGATTGCCCACGGTAGAACCGCCACCTAGCAATACATTGAATACTCCGGCAGGCACACCCGCTTCCAGCAATAGTTCACCGAGGCGAACTGTAGATAATGGCGTTTGCGACGCCGGTTTAACAATACAGCTGCACCCGGCAGCAAGCGCTGGCGCTATCTTCCAGGCGGCCTGAACTAAGGGACCATTCCATGGAACAATAAGCGCAGCCACACCGATCGGCTCGCGGCGAGTGTAAATGTGAAATTCCTGATTCGGAACAGTCGATAACTGTTTGGTGGTGCCCTCAATTTTGGTACACCAACCTGCATAGTAACGGAAACAATCGGCGGCGAAGGGTATTTCGCCATTGCGCGCACCGGCAAAGGTTTTGCCGGCATCAAGCATCTCCAGCTCCGCTACTTCGTCACCGTATTGCTCGAGTAAATCGCCGACCCGCCACAGTATCTTGGCTCGCTGCGAAGGAGTCAGTCCTGTCCAGTCGCCATTGTCGAATGAACGGCGAGCCGCTGCGATTGCAGCTTCCGTATCTTCGCTACTCGCCGATGCCGCGGTGGTAATGACTGCGCCGGTCGATGGATTGTAGACCTCAGAACTGTCAC
>JBPCXM010000528.1:0-3850 GCA_051008535.1 Pseudomonadales bacterium
GGGAAATTACTTTGCTGTACCTTGCCATCATTCACAGTAATTTCGAGATTGAGCGCAGTGGAGATGCCGTCGATGGTTCCGCTGATAATTTGCCCTTCCAGCCCGGAGGGGTTAACCACTTGCCCTACATCCACCGCCACCACACAACGGTGAATTTTAAGTTTGTCGTCGACTACCGACACTTCCATTGCATGGGCGGCATAGGCTCCGAAAATGAAATTGGCGGCAAGACCAATGCCGTGGCCCTTGGGCAATTTACGGCCATAGCCAATTTTATCGGCGGCACGCTCGAGCACTTCACGGACACGCCCTGTGTTGTGCTTGGGACCACCATGATCGCGATACGGCAGATCCCTATCTTTGCCCAATATCTCCAGCCGCAACGCCAGTGGATCTTTGCCGCTAGCGTGCGCCACTTCGTCGAAGAAACTCTGGATGGCAAAGGTGCTAAAAGTCGGCAGTGGCCCACGCCACCAGCCGCGTGCCAAGCCAAAGTCCAATGCAGAGAATTCAGCCGTGTAATTGTCAACGCAGCCCGCCGGCACGGCGTCCGGGTCAAGACAAGTGACCCAGGTTGGCAGTTCGTTGGGCTCCGGTTCGCCAAAAGTCTTGTGCGTTGCCGCCGATCGATATGACCAGCCAGTGACTTTATTCTTGCTGTCGATAGTGGCGCCTAGCTGCTGTACACCCGCCGGGCGAAACCAGTCATTTTGCATATCGTCTTCACGAGTCCAAACCAGCTTGACCGGTTTTTTGACACGCTGCGCGATCAGTACGGCTTCGGTGGTGACATCGTGCTCCAGTCGCCGACCAAAGCCACCACCCGAACGCGGCAATTCCATTTTAATATTCGCGGCTTTGATACCTGTCATCTCGCTGATTAGTGCAACGCCGTTCGCCGGTGTTTGGGTAGACATGATCACATGCGCGGAGTCTTTTTTAAGATCGATCAGCACGTTCTGCGGTTCCATCGTCGCGTGAGCGAGAAACGGCGTGAAATACTCCGCTTCGACAGTCTTTGTGGCAGCAGATTTTGCCTTTTCATAGTCGCCATCCTCGCGCACGACGACGGCATCTTTATTCAGCGCAGCATGGGCGCTGGCTTCCAGTTTTTCGTTGGAGTCCTCGGCCCAGGGGCCGGGTGTCCAGTCGATCTGCAGTGCTCGCCTGGCTTTAAAAGCTGTCCAGGTATCGTCGGCGACCACGGCAACACCAGCGGCGAGGTTTCGGGTCAACCCCTCTTTAAGGTCGGGTTTGGGTAAGACAATGACATCGCGTACGCCAGCGATTGCGCGTGCCGCCTTGTCATTAACCGCTTTGACCTCACCCTCGAAATACGGGCAATGCGCCACCGCCGCGTACACCATGCCCGGTAACTCACCGTCGATGCCGTACGGCTCGGCGCCAGTGACTATGCCTTTGGTATCAACGATGGGTACGGCCAGCCCAATAATACTGAACTGCGCCGGCTTCTTGAGTGTTTGGTCTTTTTCGGGAACGTCGCGGGTCGCAGCGGCGGCGGCAAAGTCGTTATAAAGATGGCGCTTGCCATCCGGATGCACGATGTGGCTGGCATCAGTTGTAAGCGATTCAACATCCACCTGCCAGCGCGCCGCAGCGGCTTCCAACAACATGCGTCTCACCTTAGCGCCGGCCTGGCGCATTTGGCTCCAGCCCATCTTGATATTGGTGCTGCCGCCGGCAAATTGCACACCGTAGCGCGAGGTAAAACCACGTGGGTTGTCGGCATGCACCGAGTCAAACGGCAGTTGTTCTACGCTAACATCTGACCACGCAACATCGAGTTCTTCGGCAATCAGCATGGGTAGTGCAGTCTTTACACCCTGGCCTATTTCCGGCGCGCGCGCACCAATGATAATGGGACCCCTAGGGTCGATGCGCACAAACGCACCCAGCTGCTGCACGCCCTCGGACTTAGCCGCAATCACTGGGACGATGCCGACGAATAAACCGCCTGCGGCAGTGGCAGAAACGGTTAGAAAGCTGCGTCGAGACAGTTGCAAGCTCATGACACGCCCCCATCTACGACGTCGCGCTCTAACCCAGTAGTGTCGCCTTTAATGCTGGCCGCGGCACGCTTAATGGCTTTGCGAATACGCGGATAGGTTCCACAGCGGCATAGATTGGTCAGCGTCGCGATATCATCATCATCTGGCTCTGGTACGCGTTTGAGCAAATCGACGGCCGCCATTACCTGGCCCGCCTGGCAGTAACCGCATTGCGGCACATCTTCATCAATCCACGCTTGCTGCACCGCATGCAGTTCGCCGTTGTAGGCGATGCCTTCGATGGTGGTGATTTCGCGCCCGGCAACAGCAGAAACCGGCAACACACAGGAACGCGTGGCGCTGCCGTCAACATGCACTGTACACGCACCGCAGGCTGCCACACCGCAGCCGAACTTGGTACCAATGAGCTTGGCATGATCACGTAAATACCAAAGCACGGGGGTGTCTTCTGCGCCGTCGAAGCGCACTTTACGACCATTGACTTTGAATTTGATAGACATCGGTAGAGGAACTCCTAAAGCAGAAACTGGTGGAGTGAATACAATGGAAACCTTACTCCGCTTCAAGCGGAAAAACTAGCTGAATAGATACCGAACTCACTTCGATGACACGGAGGGTAAAAATTGTGCAGCGAATGATGGGGCAAGGCAACTCGAAACTGAGAGCCTTGTTTGTTAACCAGGGCGAAAACTCTTGCTTGTGTCCTCAGCCCGCTTCGGGGGTAAACCGAATCGGCATTTCCCTAATGGAATTAATAAAATACGAGCGCATATATTTTACCGGCCCGGCGAACTCGGGGTTACGCATGCGCGGTAATATTTGCTCAAACATTATGCGCATTTCCTGCTTGGCAAGATGGGTCCCCAGGCAGAAATGCGAGCCGGTGCCGAATGAGCGTAAATCGCGACCCAGGTTTGCGTGTCGTTGGGCGCGGGTTACGTCAAATTGCATCGCGTCTTCGCCGAATACGTTTTCGTCGTGGTTAACCGTGTGGTAATGCAGCACCACTTTGTCGCCCTTCTTAATCTGCTGACCTCCGACTTCAACATCTTCCATTGCGGTACGGCGCATGGCGACAAAAAGCGGTATTGTAGCGCAGCATTTCATCAACCGCGTTCGGTATTTCATCCATGTTTTGCCGCAACCACTCCAATTGTTCGGGGTGTTCCATCAGCAAGCGCATGCCGTGTGAAATACTGGTGCGGGTACTTTCGTTACCCGCGGTGATCGCCATCAGAAACATCCACATGAATTCTTCGTCGCTTATCGGCTCACCGTCAATCTCGCCGCGCAACAGTGCACCCGTGACAGTATCGCGCGGTTCTGCGTCCCAGCCTACTTTCAGCATGTAAGCATATTCCATCATTTCCGCGGCAGCCTGTTCAGCCGCTTCTTTGCCTCCCGATGCATCGGGGTCGTCGGCAAACATCATTGTATTGGTCCAGTCATAAATTTTCTTGCGGTCTTCGGCCGGCACATCAAGTAAATGCAGAATAGTAAACAACGGTAGTTCGGAGGCAACCTCGGCAACAAATTCGCACTTTCCTTTGTCCGCTACCTCATCGACCACCATTTTGGCGTGCTCCTCCAGAAACGGCAGGTGGTTCTTGACTGATGCAGGCGTAAACGCATCGCGCACAACGCGGCGCATTTTCATATGTCGTGGCTCGTCCATGTTGATCAGCATTTTTGAGCTGATGTTATCGACCATGTCTTGCGGATCTTCCATCGGCATAGCGCTGCGCGCTTGTGAGGAAAACATCTCTGGATTGCGCTCAATATAATCTAGCTCTTCACGGCGCGTCACCAGCCAATAAGGT
>JBPCXM010000529.1:0-4950 GCA_051008535.1 Pseudomonadales bacterium
CGGCTTGGTATCCACAGCCATGGACTACATGATTTTCTGTGAGATGCTGCGCGCTGGTGGCAGCTATAACGGCGTGAGAATTCTCGGGTCCAAAACAGTGCAGTTTATGACCATGAATCATCTCAGCAACAAAGTGCTGAATGAGGGTGCGACGGAATTCCCAGCGGCGCACTTGTATCCCGGTCACTCTTTTGGCCTGGGGGTTAGCGTGATCACGCAACCGGGCTTGGCTCAGGTTATCTCTTCGAAGGGCGCATACTCATGGGGTGGCGCCGCCGACACCAAATTCTGGATTGACCCGGAAGAAGATTTGGTGGCAATTTTGATGACGCAGCTAATGCGCTCGCCCTGGGATACCCGCTACCAAATGAAGTTGGCAACGTATCAAGCGCTGGAGAAGCTTGGTGCGAAGGAATGATCTCAACTGACATTGTTACGCCTTTAAACGAACAGCTACACAGGAGTTAGATTATGCGTAAACACATTGGCATGGCTTTATTATTACTCCTCACGGCCTGCAACCAATCAAACCCGCCAACAGAAAGCGTTGACACACCTGCCAAGGCAAGTGAAGAACAAGAGGCTAGAAAAACACTTGAAGAAGTGGCAGACAACGGTGGCGCCGAAAGGTTTATTGCCGCCGCTTTTGAGCGCGCAAAAGCTAATGTGCAACCAACAGACATAGCAAGCATAAACGCGGCGCTACGACCGCACGACAATATATTCAAACCAGAGGGAGAAGGTCCCTTCCCCGCTGTGTTATTTTTTCATGGTTGCAGTGGTCCAACGGCAACGCACGAACAAGATTGGGCAAAATTCTACAATGACATCGGAGTTGCCATGATCGCCGTAGACAGCTACGCCGGACGCGGCATCGCCTGGGAAGATGCCTGCGATTTGCAGGTAATGACACCCTGGCAACGCGCCGCCGATGTACTGGCGACCATTGCCTATGCGCGCACGCTCGATTACGTAGACGCGAACCGCCTACTGCTTACCGGTTTCTCACACGGCGCAATGACAGTGTGGACGACACTAGTTTTCGCATCGACTGAAACACCGCCGTTAGGCCTAGCGACCTGGCCGGCTGGCGCAATGGATGGGGTGAGGCTTAGCTTTCCGTTCTATGGCGCGTGTATGGGAAACTGGACCGTGCCCATTCCCACGACTATGTTTCTCTCTGAAGACGATCGCTATATTGATGAGCAAAGCTGCGTGGATTACGCCACAGCCAACCCGGATATGAGTGCGTATTTTTCCTATCGCATCTTTGCAGGGGCCACTCATACGTTTGACCATGCGCGGCCTAATGCTTCCAATGTGGAAGCGGGCTCAGTGTACGATGCGGGGGCGACCGGTGAGGCGCAGGCTACGATTGCTGCGGCGGTTGCTGAGTTGAACAAGTAAAGGTGAGTAGTTGAACGAGCAGGATAGATACCCAGGAAGATCTTCGGCCACTTTTCTTGTCATGGCGCATCCTTGGATAAAAAAAGCGTAAAGCGCGGTGCAATCGATCGAGATTTCTTGAAACAAAATTTAACAATTTCGAAATCACCGTTACGTCAATAACTTAAGCTCGCTTGTGACTCAGCGACGAAAACTATTCGTGCAAGCCGTGACAAACGGTTTGTGATGTTCGACTGTTGCGAATAGGATTAGCTCATAAAACACACAGCCTCAAAATCTTAACGCTGTCTTGTCATGAACACATCAGCGTCAATTGAGGCATTACTCAGGGAAGAGTTTAGGGAGAGGATACTAGGAAGTTAAAAGAATCGTGTGAATTAGTACGTGAGCGAAAACATTGGACGTTGTTAGAACTCGCCAAAGATAGCTCTCTTTCAATAAAAGCGACACGATCACCATCGTAAGGTGAGGGTTTCGTTTGGCCCGGATTTTCGCTACGAAAGCGGAGCAAACGACCTAAAGCGCTCCTTCTCAATGCAGCCAACTTCCATATCTAGAAAATATCAAAGTGACATTTGGGAACCACTTTATGAGCCAGTGTATTTCTATGAATAAGACGTTTGCTTTATGCATGATCTTAGTCGGAGCATTTTCTGCCCGGGCAGAGGACATTCGAGACTACTACTCGGAACCAGGCCTGAATCCATTCAAGACCACGATGGGCGGTGATGCGACTGAGAACATTGACGCGTTCAATGGCAACTTGCAACTCTCATACACCGACATCGTGATTCCCGGCAACGGTGGTCTCAATATCGAAATCAAACGCGTTTACAACAATCCACAGCAGCGACCCACCTATGACGATGTCGTGGGCGTGGGCTGGACCATGCACTTTGGGCGCATTGTTGTACCGTACCAGTATGGGAACGCGATATGCGGCACCGCGGGAAATACGACGAACAACCCTTCCATCGAACATCCGAACGGCGGTCGCGAACTTTTGGTCTTAAACGCCATTGAAAATGATGGCAGTCTTATTACAAAAAGCAATTGGCGCGCTGAGTGTATCAATAGCAGCAATCCGCAACAGGGCATGCTTGTGACCGCCCCCAATGGCACCGAGTATCGGATGAGTGAATACATGGCGATAGCGGGACCGAATAACGGAGTACAGGCAAGCTGGTATACCAGCGAAATTCGTGACGTCCATGACAATACCATCGACATTACGTATGGCACGCTGTCAGGTGGCAACAATAATGGGCGCAAGTATATTGATCGCATCTCCACGAGTGACGGTCGCACGGTACGCTATGAACACATTGACGAAAGAGGCCAGCGTGTTTCGTCGAGTAGTTTGAGCGCAAGGATTTCAAAGATCAAAGCGCACTATGCAACCAACCAAGAGCAGGTGTGGGAGTACCGGTATGAACCCGCAGATACGACCACTTTGCTAGGTGGGCTACGTCGTTACCACCTTACCGAAGTCGTTCGGCCAGACGGACTGGAATGGAATTACGCGTACAATCCGGAGTTTCTCGATGGCTCTGCCGGCAGCTACTCGCTGAACCACGTGTCGTATCCTTACGGTGGGGAAGTGGGTTATACATATCAGCTGGTGCGCTTTTACGCAAGCCAAACCTACGAGACCCACGCCATCGCATCCAAATCGGTATCTGGTCGTCAGATCACATCAGGCACATGGACTTACAATTTCGCACCAGGCTCATTTGATGTCGATGCCGGTTCCATCGGCACGCGGCAAATGGATGTCACTACAGTCACAGCGCCGAATGCAACCCATCGCTACTATTACTACGGCGATAAATATGCGCGCGGCATCGTCAATCTCAACTGGACAATCGGACTACTTCATCGGCGTGAAGTGATGGACGGCACTAGCGTTGTTGAACGTGAGTTGAACGGTTGGTCACGCCGCCAGATCTCGACGGAGCTGTACAAGCAAGGGTTACCTGGCAGTTCCTTTGATCAAGGTACGTTTGCCGCCATGATGACTCAACGCTCTATTCACCGTGATGGTACCGGGAACAACGACCGCGGTGTGACAGACTATCGAGACCACGATGCCTATGGCAACGCCGGCACGGTGGAGCTATCGTCTAATACGGACTCCACTAACAAAACGACACAGCTGACCTACTTCAACAACAAGCAACGCTGGATCATTGGTGTAACCGAAGACGAGACCATCGATGGCGTAGGCACGATTGATCGTACCTATAGTCCATTGGGCGACTTGCTCAGTATTGATCGCTATGGCGTGCTCACGAGCTATACCTATACCTCCGAAGGAGACCTTGAGTCTCAAACTGACGCGCGCGGTAACAAGACCACCTATGGGGACTATTTTCGTGGTACGCCGCAGCTAGAAAACCATGAAGAGAACGTGGATATATCCCGCATTGTAAACAAGACCGGGACCGTGGCTTCATCGACTGATGGTCGTGGCTACACGAAAGCCTTTTCCTATGATGATCTCAATAGGCTAATAGGCATCGATTTCCCGAGGGGCGCCGATGTCGCCATCAATTGGCATAACAGTGGCAAGACCCTATTGCGTGGCACCTATGAAGAGGATGTTGGCGTCGATGGGTTCGGTCGCGAGATCCGCTTCGCGCGTAGCGACACATCGACCCACGAAACTGTGATTAAGACCAAGCGCTATGACGCACTTGGGCGCCTGGTATTCGAATCTTACCCCAGCACAACGGTGAATTTCTCTAATGGCGTAAGAACACAATATGAGACGCTCGACCGCGTAACCCGCGTTACGCACCAGGATGGCAACGTTAAACGATTCAACTACAAATCCTACAACTTAGTGGAAGAGGTGGATGAGCGAGGCTATGCCCGCGAATATCTTTATCGTTCTTATGGTCACCCGAGTAACGAGCGCGCACTAGTGCAGGTTACCATTCCCGTTGGCGATCAAAAACAAGCGACGCGTATTTCCCGTAACCTTCTCAATCAAGTCACTTCGGTGCGTCAAGGAAAAGTCGATGGGTCTAGTGTCCTCGGTTGGACGCGGCGTTACTTCTATGATAGCCGTACGTTTCTTGAAGCTGAAGAGCATCCCGAAACCGGCGAAACCCACTACGAACGTGACAAGGTGGGGAATATGTCCAGTCGTCGCGTGGGCGATTCAGAGTTCACCACCTACGCGTATGACAAGCTGAATCGACTAGACACGATAAGTTTCCCTTTCACTCAGCACGACGTTGTATTTGAGTATGACCAAAACAACAACCTGACGCGCGTGAGCAAGGACCCCACGGCTTGGAACTATGCATTTGATGAAAACAATAACCTGCTCTCCGAAGAATTAACCGCTACGATAGCGTCAACTACGGACGATGTTAACTACACAAAAAAATTTCAATTTAACTACGATTATACGGGTAATGACTATCTGAAAGACATCATGTACCCGTCCGGCTTTACGGTGGACTATGCACCAAACGCACTAGGCCGTCCAAAGCAAGTAGGCACACTGATCGATGCAATCACCTATCACCCCAA
>JBPCXM010000530.1:0-23470 GCA_051008535.1 Pseudomonadales bacterium
CACACCACCGTAGCCGAGGTGGGCGCCGAGGTGTGGGCAAAATGCCTCTAACACATGCGCTACGCCGTCTTCGGTGCGAAATAAAACTAGGTCTTGGTCAAAATACTTTAGCGGTTTCACCCCGCCGGCTTGCAATTCGCTAGTAAACGCGACGCCGTACCAGCCAAAAGGAATGGGAAGAGTGTGCCTTGATTTCACGCGTACGCCCTCATACATCTGCTTGATGTAAGAAGGTATCAGTTGTTAGCGAAATAGCAATTCTTTCGCTTTACAATAATGTAAGGAAGGGGAATGCTACTGCTCCGGCTCAGTACTCATAGATAACATCCAAACCCCAACTGGCGAGTTCGTTGTAGCTATTGACCGAAAAGCCGAGCGCGCCGAAGTCGATGCCGAAGCCACGTTCTTTTTCATTGGTGATGTTTTTCCCCCACAAGGCGAGGCGTAAATCGCCGGCGTCGCCAAGAGGAATTTCCGACAGGCTTAAGCGCGCGTTAACCGTATGTTGGTCGCCGATGGCATTACCCAGGTTTAACACTGGGTTTGCGACAAAGCCATCGGTATAGGTTGCGTCGACGCGGGCGGCGAATATGCCCATGCGTGTGGCCGGGAACTCGTATTCAACAATAACGCTGCCGGAGTTTTCGGCCGTTTGTGGCACGGTAACTCGGTCTAGTGAAACCAGGTCTGTATTACCGGACGCATCTAGAATACTTGGATCTACTGTAGGATCGGCCGATCCCGTCAGTGGGTCCAACGGTCCGCCTATGTATTCCTTAAACTCACTGTCGAGGTAGCCATAGTTCAACATCAACGTGAGTCCAGCGACGGGTATGGCAACAATTTCTAGTTCGAAGCCCGTGGTTTCCGACTCGCCTGCGTTCACAATAATCGACGATGCGCCGCCCGAACCCGCGGCAAATTGGGATATTTGTTGGTCCTGGTAGTCGTTGAAGAATAGTGCGCCATTGATGCGCACGCGCTGGTCGAACCATGTGGTTTTGAAACCGAATTCGTATGAGGTTAATGTTTCCTCATCGTAGGGCTCTTCAAACTGGGCTTGAGTGGACACTCGCGCGTTGTAGCCGCCAGCACGATAACCGGTAGCAAATTTAAAATATGTGCTGATATCTTCGTTCCATTGGTAGTCGGCGACAAAAGCGGGGCTGATATTGTCAAAGTCCTCAGAATCGGTGACGCGAGTCAGGCCACCGCCAATTTGCGAGTTGAACAGAAAGGCATCTTTTTCATCAATGGTGTAGCGCAAGCCAAGCGTCAGGTCTAGCTTTTCACTCAGCGAATAGGTGAACTGGCCATAAGCAGCATACGACTCGCTGGTTGAGCCATAGACAAACACCGGTGCTGCTGCCAGAAAACTGGTACCAAAGCAGGCATTAGCCAACTCCACGCCAAAGTTAGTATTTGTGCCAAACGTGGCGCCCGGGTCGCCGCACAGTAAGGCCTGCAGTCCTGGATCGCCAAGCTGGTCGAGCGCGCCCAAAATAATAAACGGCGTTGCCAGCAGAAACTGTTGCGGATTATCTTCTGACACCTCCTCCTTGAAATAGTACAGACCCGCTACGTATTGCAGTTTGTCGTCCAAGGCATTGCCGACAAACTGAAACTCTTGTGTGGTTTGTTCCGAATCGCTTTCCCGTCCAGCCTGAAACAGGGGCACTGGCGTGCCGGCAGGAAATGCTGCAAACATGCCGTCGAATACCGTGGAGCCGTCGGCATCAATGGTGCCGAAATCAATACTGGGTGCGCTGCTCTCCCATTCCCGATAGGAAGTAACCGATTTGAAAGTAACGTTCTCACCCGCCCAGGTGAGAGTTAAGGCGTGCGCTTGAATATCGGTTTCTTCCGGTTCGGCGAAACCCTGGCGTAGCTGTCCGCTCCTTTCCTGACTCGTCAGCGAGTTTGCTGCTTGCTCGAATGCCGGACCAGCAAGAGCGATGGTGCCAGGTCGTATTGCCGATATCTGCGCGAGGTTGCCGCGCCCTTCGCTAGTGGAATCGCTTAACGTATAGTCGATGGTAGTGGCTTCGTTTACATCGAAGCGTAGCGCCAAGCGTACCGAATCCGAATCTTCGTCGCCGAGCAAATCGCCATTGAAAGAATTGCGTGCCAGGCCATCCAGCTCCGAATGCAAATATGAGATCTTCGCGCTAGCAACATCACCGAGCTTTGGCGTATCCAGCACGCTGCGCCAGCGCAGCCGGCCACGATTACCAAAAGACAATTCTTGTTTGAAAGCAAATTCGCCCGCGGGCTTGGCGGTAATCATATTGATCGCACCACCAATCGTGTTGCGGCCGTATAAGGTTCCTTGCGGACCACGCAGTATTTCAATGCGCTCCAGGTCGGCAACATCAGTTGCTGCGCCGGTATTTCGCGCCACGTAAACACCGTCAATATACAAACCCACGGTTTGCTCGTTTAACAGCGACGTTTCACCGGCCGCGGCACCGCGAATGCTATACGAGTAGTTGTCGGTACTGCCGGTTTGCTTGGCGATTTGCACATTGGGAACGTAATTGGTTATATCGCCGGGCTGTACGGCGCCGAGCTTTTCAATGTCTCCAGCGGAAAACGCAGAAATTGAAATGGGGGCGTCCTGCAAAGACTGCTCGCGTTTCTGCGCCGTCACTATCACTTCTTCTAGTGTCGTGGCGCGATTATCTTGCTGGGCAAGCGCCGTTGGCGCTATTTGTAGGAGGGCGGCGGCGAGACTTAGCGGCACAAGTCTTGGATATTCCAGTAGGGCAGACATGATCACCTCGTTAGTGTTATTGCGTGGTGAGAGTCCGTTCGTGCCAGCGCTTAATGTTGGCTGTCGAGCGTTTAGGCGATTATCACTGAATTTCGGAATTATGCAAACGCAATGTTAGCGAGTTTTATGAATAGCGTAAGTACGCGTCGTACTAGTCAGATGCAAGTGGCGTCAAAGCAGCAGTGATCGCCGTGAGCAGCAATCCGATTTTCGATTATGACAGTTATGTAATTTTTGAGCGCTAGATTTCGCGTCAGGCGGCGTCGGCGTTGAACAGCAATTTGCCGAGCCCCGCTGTTTCGTAGGGCTGCCACTCGTTAGCCGGCTGCGCCAGACGATCCTGAATCAGGTGAAACACCAGCGGGCTGAATGCCATGCCCACGTGGCTGACATGGGCGTGAATATTCTGCTGCTGATGGCCGGCCTGTGCGCGTGAAATTTGCCAGGCGACAATCGAGTCGGTCTTGCTGTAAATCGAAGTGCACGGCACAGGCAAAGGTTGCTGTACCATTTCTAGCCGTTCAATATTATCCTGGTCTTCGATCTTGCGGCCAGAAATCCATTCGTAAATACGCCACGCGTTAGTGTGTTGCGGACTGCCGTTGACCGGGCTGCCTAATGTAATAACTTGCCGTATCCAGTCAGGGTATTTGTGAGCTATTAACCGAGCGTAGACGCCACCGAGGCTCCAGCCGACCAGGCTGATTTTTTTCTCACCCGCTTGCTCGTAGATGTCTGCAATACGTTGCTCAAGTAAGGCTTCGATGTCGCGCCGGCGCGTCGGCCCAGTATTGATGCCAAGTCCCCAGCCGTAGGTGTCGTGGCCGCACGCGTGAGTAAATCTGCGCAGTTGTGTCGTGGTCGCGTCCGACGCTAACAGTCCGGGTAAGACTAACACCGCATGACCATCACCATTTGCTTTTTTATGGAGCATGCCGCGACTGGCCAGCAGCGCCGTCATTTCAAGCGCAAAGCGGCTAACTTCGAACGCGGTTAGCCATGCGGGGGGTGCGGAAGCGGAATCTTGGCGTTTAAAGTAACGACAGGTTTGCAACATTAGCGATACCTCTTGCTTTTGCTGGTGTACTTTCTAAATGCTATATAATCAGCATAGGTCGAAAATTGACCCCCAAAAAGGTGGTTTTCGGCCAATAAAGCGACCGCGAAGGGGCTCAGAGTATGCTGGACGCGGCCAGAACAGCGGGGCAGAATAACGGCACCGCTCATCGCACCCACTCTTGTCGAGCAACAAACCATGCATTCGAACGCGTTCAGTCATCTCCTGTCGCCCGCGTGCATTGGAAGTCTTGAGTTAAAAAACCGCATTCTTATGACGCCCATGGGCTCCAATCTTGCCGAGCCCGATGGTCACTGCGGCGAACGAATTCAGCGCTACTATGAAGAGCGCGCCAAGGGTGGCGTTGCGATGATTATTGTCGGCGTGGGTGCTATTACTTGGCCGGTGGGCGCCTGTAACCCAAATCAGGTTGCCGTGTCTGACGATACTTTTCTGCCGGGCCTGACTGCCTTAACCAGTCGTGTGCATAAACACGGCGGCAAAGCGGCCATTCAGTTGCAACATGCTGGTAAGGTGGCGGTGCAGGACATCGCCGCCGGGCGACCCATGCTGGTGCCATCCCTTCCACACGCCAATAAAGACGACATGATGTACGCCTTAACGGCGGACGAGACCAACGCCTTCGTAAAAACGTATACCGCCAAAGGTGCGAAGATTGAATATCGTGTTGCCACAAAAGACGACGTGCTCAAACTTGCGCAAGACTTCGCCAGCGCTGCCGAACGTGCTCAACGAGCAGGCTTCGACGGTGTTGAACTGCACGCTGGGCATGGCTATATTTTGTCGTCGTTTTTATCGGCTGCCAGCAATCAGCGTGACGATGAGTACGGCGGCGAACTGGAAAATAGAGCGCGGCTATTAGTCGAGGTTATCACCGCCGTTAAAGAAAAAGTAGGTAAGGAATTCCCGGTTTGGTGCCGGCTCGACGCCAAAGAGTTCCGCACTGCCGGTGGCATTACGCTGGAAGACGCCGTGCAAGCAGCTCGCATGGCAGAGGGGGCGGGTGCCGATGCCGTGCATGTCAGCGCCTACGCCGATCCTTCTTCCGGTATCGCCTTTACTGAGGCGCCATTGGTACACGAGCCTGGTGGCTACATAGACTTTGCCAAAGTGATTAAGAAAGCGCTGAACATTCCCGTTATAGCGGTTGGCCGCATCGCGCCGGAGGTAGCCGACAAACTCATTGCCGCCGGAGATGCCGATTTCGTTGCGATGGGGCGCAAATTGCTAGCCGACCCTGACTTGCCTAACAAACTAGAGGACAATCGACCGCAAGACATTCGGCCGTGTATCTACTGCTACACTTGCGTCAGCCAGATATTCATCAACAACAGTGTTAAATGTGCGGTCAACCCGGCGACCGGTCGTGAAAACGAATTTGCCCTGCGTGGTGCGGAAACGCCCAAGCGAGTACTGGTTGTGGGGGGCGGGCCAGCAGGTATGGAAACCGCGCGCATTGCCGCGTTGCGCGGGCACATGGTAACGCTGTGCGAGCGCGACAAACGGCTGGGCGGCACTGTGTTCTTCTCGTCGCTTGTGTACGCCGAAAATGCCGACTTGATTAAATACCTGGAGACGCGGGTTCGCAATCTAGCCATCGATATTCACCTTGAACAAACGGTTGACGCCGATTTCGTCAATGAGCTCGCACCGCAAGCCATCGTGTTGGCAACCGGAGCAAAGCGCGAAGCGCCGGCCATACCTGGGGCTGACCGGGCCAACGTATTCAGTGGTGACGAGTTGCGCAGATTGATGACCAGCGAAGATACTGACATCGCTAAGCAAAAACTCAGCCTGACACAACTTGCAGTGTTCAAGGCTGGCGCTTTGTTAGGAGTGCAGCAGGATGCCGACAAGGTGCGCGACATGAGTAAGCTGTGGATGCCGGTAGGCAACAAACTGGTGATTGTCGGTGGCGGCTTGGTCGGGGTTGAGCTAGCAGAATTTCTGGTTGAGCGCGGCCGCTTAGTGACAGTGTTAGAAGAAAGCGATCGCTTTGGGGTGGAGTTGGCCATCGTACGTCGCTGGCGGGTATTGCACGCCTTGCGCGAAGCCGGCGTGACTATGGTCGCCAGCGCGAAAGTAAGTTCGATTGACGACGCGGGGGTGCACTACAGCAGCGCAGAGCAAGGTGATCAGGTTGCGCCAGCCGATACAGTGATTCTTGCCAGCGGTGCGACGGTGAATGACGATTTGTACAAAGAGCTGGAACCACTGGGTATCCCGCTATTACAAGCCGGTGATTGCACAGGGGTCAGTTATATCGAAGGAGCGATGTACGAGGGAGCGTTGGCGGGGCGCGCGTTGTAGGGCTTAACGGATAGTAAAAACATGCCTAGCGATAAACAAAAAATCATTGATGGCAGCGCCTGGCACGAATTCTGCGATGCGCTCAAGGAAACGGGTGACGCTATCTTGCGCCCGGAAACACCGAATGACGCGTTTAGTCGTGCCGAGGGTTTCCGTTATCTCACGCGCTTATTGCGCGTTGGATTGGAAAGCAATGTGGAATTTAGCGATCCACGTTTCCCTGTGTTTTACTCGCTAGCGCATGAAACCGCCAAGATTGGTAACGACAATCCCGATAATTTTTATCAGAACTGTAATGTCAGCGGGCAGTACGATTATCGTATTGTTGGATCACGTGGCACAGTGCCTTACCTCAGCATAGAAACCAAAGCCGGCCATTACGGGACGACGGGTGGAATGGCCCCGACCGGCCATATCGATAGCAGTGACTTGGAAATTGCACCCGACGGCAGTTTTGAAATTATCGTTAGCGCGACACCGAGGCCTGGCAATTGGCTGCCCATGCAAACGCAAACCGACAATCTGCTGGTGCGACAAACGTTCCACGACCGGCGCAGCGAAACCAAGGCCGTGCTGCATATTGAGTGTCTTAACGCCGCCGGCAACAATTATTTGCAAGCCGAAGCGTTTGTTGAGCAATTGCGTAACACGACCAATTTCGTGCGCGCAACGTCGAATATTTTTGTCGATTGGATGGCGGGCTACAGCAAACATATCAACCAGCTTCCAGCGGATGATCAGGCGCGTTGCCAGGCTGCCGGTGGTGATTCCAGCATTTATTATTTGCAAAGTTATTGGCAATTAGCAGCCGATGAGGCATTGGTGATTAACGCTCAGCAAATTCCTCGTTGCCGCACGTGGAATTTTCAGTTGTCCAATTTTTGGATGGAGTCGCTGGACTATCGCTACCATAAAATAGCGGTGAACAAACACACTGCTCATTACGAAGACGATGGCTCAGTGAAAATAGTTGTGGCCCATGAAGACCCTGGCCCGCGTTACCCTAACTGGCTTACTACCGCGAATCATGAACTGGGTGGCATGCTGTTTCGCTGGGTGGAAGCCGATGAACACCCGCCGGTAAAAACTTCGGTCGTAAAGCTTGCCGATCTTGGTAAACGCTAAACTCACTAGTGTAGTGTCCTCTGTAAAGCGGCCATTTCGAAAAACCCCATTTGCTCTTAGCGAGACGTTGTTCGCAGGGAAGAGTGGGCCTCTTGGCAAGAACAACAACGAAGCTGAGGGCAAATGGGACGTTTCCCTTCGGGCGAGTCGCTCAAGAGCCATCCGCGTTGTTGCATTTCCTCGACAAAGGCCCACTATGCCTTCGAAAATGCGCCTAACGGCTAACTCTTGAGCGACTCGCTAAATGGACGCTTTTTATAGGACACTACACTATGGAAATATAACTTGACCGAGCAAACAATGCCTGTGGTTGAACTTGATGAGCAAACCTTGCTTGCCGAAGCGCGTCGCCGGACGCAATTGGATGACTTCGGTGACGAATCATTTCGCGTCGCACTGCGGCGCTTGTTGCAGTCGCTGGAGGAAGACGCCGACCTGTCGCTTATGGGACGCGTTGTGCAGTTTGAGCGCAATGTCGGTTTGCTGGTGAATCGATTGCGCACGGAAGATTATTTCAAACGCTATCCTGAAATTATTGACGAAGAAATTCTCGCCCCCGTGGTGATTGTTGGCCTACCGCGCACCGGCACCACGATGACACACCGTATGATCGCCAGCGAGCCGCGCATTTTCGCGCCGCTATGGTACGAAGTGCGTAACCCCGCGCCGTTTCCCGGCGACTTTCGCAACGACGACCCACGCATCGACGACGCGCGCGCCCAAATCGATGCCATGCTGGCCAGTTCGCCCGATCTTGCCAAGGCGCATCCGATGGACCCGGTCGGGCCGGATGAAGAAATCATGTTACTGGAACACTCGTTTCTCAGCGGCATGCCTGAATCAGCGGCAAATGTATGTGGCTATGGCGAATGGTTTCGGCAGCAAGATGCCACACCAGGTTACGCCTACTTGAAGAAAATGTTGCAATTTTTACAATGGCAGAAAAAGCAAAAAGGTCAGCTGGGTGAGCGCTGGTTGCTGAAGGCACCATGCCATTTGGGCTTTATCGATATACTGTTCAGTACGTTTCCAGACGCGAAAGTGGTGCAAACGCACAGGGACCCGATTGAAACCGTCCCGTCGCTGACCAGCCTGGTTTATGCATGCTGGCAGATAGTGTGCGATAATGCCGACCCAAAAGAAGCCGGTCGTCAATGGCATGTAATATTGGCGCGCTGGACTCAGCACTGCCTCGCCGAACGCGACAAAATGTCCGAAGATCGTTTTATCGACGTCTGGTTTAAAGACACGCTGATAGACCCCATTGCCCAGGTCAAACGCATTTACGGTTTTGTCGGCATGCAGTTAACGGCCGAGGCTAGCACCTATATGGAGGACTGGAAAGAAGAGAACCGGCGCGACAAACGCGCAGCGCATGACTATACGCTGGAGCAATACGGCTTGAGTGAAGATGCAATCAAAAGAGATTTCGCGAGCTATCGCGAGCGATTTATTATTGATACGTAAAACAAACCAAGAGGAAAACATGACACAACAAAAGGCAACGAACGTACACTGGCACGAAGGCGAGGTAACGCGTGAAGACCGGAACAAGCTGCTTGATCAGAAAGGCGCAACGCTGTGGTTTACCGGCTTGTCGGGCAGCGGCAAAAGCACCGTAGCGGTTGCGCTGGAGTCCGAATTAAGCAAACGCGGCAAGCTCTGTTACCGCCTCGACGGCGATAATGTGCGTCTGGGCATCAACAAAAATCTGGGTTTTAGCGCCGAAGACCGCACCGAGAACATTCGGCGCATTGGTGAGATTTCCAAGCTATTCGTCGATGCCGGTGTGTTGACATTGAGCAGTTTTATCAGCCCTTATCGCGCAGACCGCGATATAGCGCGCGAAGTACACGAGAATGACAATATGGCGTTTCTCGAAGTATACGTCGAGTGCGCATTGGACGAAGCCGAAAAACGTGACCCCAAGGGTTTGTACAAAAAAGCGCGTGCTGGAGAGATTAAAAATTTTACCGGCATCGATGATCCCTACGAAGAACCACTAAAGCCTGAAATACGCCTGCATTCCGACACTATGAGTCTGGAAGAAGAGGTCGAAACTATTATTCAAGCCCTCGAACAACGCGGCCTTTTGGCTGGTGAATAAAGCATACGGAGCATATACATGATTAATCCCCATGGATCGGCGGAATTAAATCCGCTATTTGTTTACGACACCGAGCAGCACAAAAACTTGCAACAACAGGCCGAAGACTTACCCAGCTTGCTGGTTAGTTCGGCGACGGCGGCCAACGCAGTTATGTTGGGTGCCGGTTATTTCAATCCACTAACAGGTTATATGAATCTTGCCGATTCGTTGAGCGTTGCCGAAAAGCTACATACAGTTGATGGCTTGTTTTGGCCGGTGCCGGTCGTTAATTTGGTGGAAGCTGTCAGCACGATTGGCGGCGCAAAACGTATCGCCCTGCGTGACCCAAACGTTGAAGGCAATCCTGTGTTTGCCGTGCAAACGGTCGAAGCCATCGAAGAGGTAACCGATACGCAAATCAACGCCATGGCCGAGCAAATATTCGGCACGCTGGATGAAAAGCACCCCGGCGTGGCAGCGTTTACCAGCCAAGGTCGACAGCTTATTTCGGGACCTATTCAAGTATTGAACTTTAGCTATTTCCAACAGGAGTTTCCCGATACTTTTCGTACCGCTGTGGAAATTCGCAACGAAATTAAAGAACACGGTTGGGAAACCGTGGTTGCGTTTCAAACTCGCAACCCCATGCATAGGGCGCACGAAGAGCTGTGCAAAATGGCGAAAGACGCGGTCAATGCCGATGGCGTTCTCATCCATATGTTGTTGGGCAAATTGAAACCTGGTGATATTCCGGCCCCAGTACGCGACGCGGCAATTCGAAAAATGGTTGAATTGTATTTCCCGGCCAACACCGTCATGGTCACAGGTTACGGCTTTGACATGCTCTACGCTGGGCCGCGCGAAGCGGTACTGCACGCAGTATTTCGGCAAAACTGTGGTTGCACACATCTTATCGTGGGCCGCGACCATGCTGGTGTGGGCGACTACTACGGCGCTTTTGACGCACAAACTATCTTCGACGACAAAGTCCCTTCAGGCGCACTAGCCATAGAAATCTTCAACGCGGATCACACAGCTTACTCAAAGAAACTTAACAAAGTTGTGATGATGCGCGACGCGCCGGACCACGGCAAAGAAGATTTCGTCTTGTTGTCGGGCACGAAGGTGCGTGAAATGTTAGCCGCCGGTCAGGACTTACCGGGGGAGTTCGCACGTCCTGAGGTAGCGAAAATACTAATGGAATATTATCAATCGCAGGGGTAGTGGAATGCTACTAGAAGATAAGGTCGTTATCGTTTCCGGCATCGGGCCGGGCCTTGGTATAAAACTGTCCACGTTGTGCGCTCAGGAAGGTGCCAAGCTGGCGGTGTGCGCTCGAACCGCCAGCAAACTGGATGAAGCCGAGCAAGCGATTCGTGACGCCGGTCTGAACAGCGAAATATTAAAAGTGTCCACGGATATCAGCGATCGTGCTCAATGCGATGCATTGGTGCAGCAAACGCTGGACAAGTATGGCCGGGTCGACGTGCTGATTAACAGCGCCTATTCGCCCGGTGACTTCGGACCGGTAGCCACGGCGAATATGGACGACTGGCGCAAAACGATGGACATCAACCTGATGGGTACCATGAACCTGAGCCAGGCCGTTGTTCCGGCGATGAAAAAGCAAGGTAGTGGGGCCATCGTCATGGTCAATAGCATGGTCACGCGCAAAATGATGCCCATGCAAGCAGGCTACGCGGCGTCGAAAGGCGCGCTAACGGCGGCGGCAAAAAGCCTGGCAGTCGAGTTGGGGCCGCTTGGTATTCGGGTGAATTCGGTTTATATGGGCTGGATGTGGGGTCCGCCGGTTGAAGGCTATATGCGAAGTGCGGCAAAAGCACAGGGCACCAGCGTAGAAGACCAAATCGCCGCAGTAGCGAAAAACATTCCATTGGGCAGAATTCCCGAAGACGGCGAGTGCGCAAAAGCGGTCGTGTTTCTGGCTTCTGACTATGCCTCGGTGATCACCGGCGCCAAACTTGATGTGAACGGCGGCGAGTTTATACCTCTATAGCTATTATTTTTTTTACATTCTCGTGCGCAATAGTTGCACTGTATTAGGGCGTGCGGGGTGCTACTATTGGCCGGCTACTAACTCGGAAACAATAAGGGGAACGGTATGGGATTATTTGATTTTGTAAAAGAAGCGGGCGAGAAAATGTTCGGCGATGATGACGGAGCAAAAGCCACTGACAGTGTTGAGGTTTCGCAGGAACGCATCAATGAATTACGCGGCCAAAGTATCGCCAAGTCGATCAGCGCGGCTGGTGTCCAGGTAGATGGCCTACAAGTGGCGGTGGCCGGCGATATGGCGTCGCTAAATGGCAATGTTGCCAGCCAAGAAGACGCCGAGAAGGCTACTTTGTGTGCGGGTAACCAACATGGAATTTCGCAAGTCGATTGCCAGTTGGCGGTAGAAAAACCCGAGCCAGAAGCCACTTTTTACACGGTACAAGCGGGCGATTCGCTGTCTAAAATTGCCAAGGCGCAGTTAGGCGATGCAATGCAATACACGAAAATCTTCGAAGCCAACAAACCTATGTTGACCGATCCGGACAAGATTTATCCTGGTCAGGTATTGCGCATACCCGTCGCGTAAAACTTATCTCTACAGATACCGTCCCGAATTGCGTATCGGGACGGTACTTGTTTTCATCCACCACTAATTTTTACCGTCCAGCGATCTTGTAACAGCGACTTCGCCAACTCCCGCTGATCGCCTTGCAACTCGATCACGCTGTCCTTTATAGCGCCACCAACACCACATTTTTTCTTTAATTGCTTGGCTAGTGCTTGCAACTCTGCCGTCGCCAACGGCAAACCGCTTATCAACGTTACGCCGGCACCCTTACGGCCTTTGGTTTGACGGCTGATGCGCACAACTGAATCCGCTGGCGGCGCAGGTTTGCTCTTCCCTTTGCACACGCAACCAGCTACGGGGCGCAGGCACTGCGGGCACATGCGTCCCGCATCGGTGGAGTAAACCAGTCCAGAATGTGCTGACTTTTTTCTGCTCATGTCTTCTTAGTAATGTGGTGGCGGTTTGTCTTCATGTTCGTTGTTACGTGATTCGCCCAGCGATTGTAATCGTTCCATCAGTTTACGATCCTTCGCTTCAAGCTGGGCGATTTTTTCCTGCTGCTGATAAACGACATCGTTTAACGTTTGTATCAGGTCTTCCTGATAGGCGATTTTAGATTCAATTTCGATAAGGCGTTGTTCGCTGTTCATGGCTTTCTTCTAGGGCAAATGCGTGTAAATGTAGCGTGGGCATTGGGTCAACTGAGAAATTTTCAAGTGAAACTTTTTAAAAAATACGTCTTGAAATTATCTTTTGAATACCCATTTTAACCGTGTCACAGTATTCAACACGAGGAATGAATCATGAATGCATTATCTTACAATCGGTGGAGAAGAACGAACCCTTTATTTGAGGATTTTGATCGGATGCTATCGGTAGTCAATAGCGAAGCCGCACAATCCTACCAGTGGACTCCCAGCGCCGATATCGTGAGGAATGGCGATGAGTTTCTGCTCGAGCTGGATGTGCCCGGGATAAAACCCGAAGCAATCAACCTGTCGGTGGAAGACAACACCCTCACCGTCGAAGGTGAGCGAGCCAGCGAACGGGAACAGGGCGATGTATTGCGCTCCGAACGTCTCACCGGCAAGTTCAAACGCAGTTTTACGCTATCAGACGCTATCGATCAGGATGCCATCAAGGCAGAGTTCAACAACGGTGTGCTGAGCGTTACGCTGCGCAAGAAAGCCGAGCTTGAGCCACGGCGTATTAGCGTTGAGGTGAAATAAGCGTTACCTAAACGCCTGATTATGGTCCGGCCATTCGACTGAATGGCCGAACTTTTTGCGTGTTGAATAAAGGGTCGAAAAATCGCTCCTGCAGCGCCTAAAGCGCCTACTTTTGGTTTTGGCACTTCCGCCATCCCTGGCGGTCGATCGAAAATTGCTCCTGCATATTCGACACTTCCGCCATCCCTGGCGGTCGTATAATATGCCGCTAATGCAATTGAGATCTCATCATGGATAAACAAACTGAGGAAAGAATTGAAGCAGCAGTGCTGCGACGCCTGGTAGCGCATCTTGATGAACGCAAAGACGTGCAAAATATAGACTTGATGAACCTCGCCGGCTTTTGCCGCAACTGTCTGTCCAAGTGGTTTGTGGCGGCAGCCGAAGAGGAAGGTCAAACATTCGACTACGAACAGGCTCGCGAGCGTATTTACGGCATGCCGTACAGCGAATGGAAAGCCAAACACCAAACACCCGCCACTGCCGAGCAATTGGCGAAGCGGGAGCAGAGTTGACTACAACACACTCCCATAAGGTAAAAAACGATTACGCGTGTGTTGTTTAATCCATTGAATCTGCCCTTTGCCCAGCGGTTTACCGCGCGCCTTGAGAATTTTGTTAAGCCAGATCACCGGTGATTTATCGTTTGCTTCCCAACCGGGCAGCTGCATTTCGGCAACCGTGAAAAAGCGCATTAAATGGTATACATCGGCGTCCGATAGCGTGACAACGGCATCTTCCCAAGCTTTTCGCGGTAATGTCATTAGTCTAGCGTGCAGCTGTTGCTGCTCGGCATCGAGAACGTCGGCGATCGTGTCTAGTTGGGCCTGCTGACTGATATCAATAAAACGTAGCAGCACATCAGCACTGATGGCTGCTCTTGCATCCGACTGTTGTAACTTGGGATCCCAACTTCCAACTGACATGTGTTACTCCACTGCGGGTTTTTGATTCATTGCCCTGAAGGGGCCATCATCCAACCTTATTTTCTTCAACTCCCAATTCTTCGTGAAAGGCCTGAACCGTTTCAGCGACCTTTTCGGTATTTCGAAATTGGGCGATGTTGAAAATCGCTTCACCCTCATTAACTAAGGGCAGCATAGTGCTGCCGATGACGATACCGTCGCCGGGCGCGGTGACAATTTTTTCGGCAATTCCTAGCGGTGCGCTGATTGTTGCCAGCTTGTCGCCCTCTTTTACATGGCTGCCCAGCCGCACGGCAGGCATAATAATGCCATCCTGTACTGCCCGTATCCACCTAGATGATTGCGCTACCACTGGTTCTTTCGGTGGCTTTCTAAGAGCGGTAAGCATGCCTAGTCCGCGCATCACATTGAGCACACCTTTTACTCCGGCGGCGATGGCAGCTTCATCGAAACGCATCGCCTCTCCGGCCTCGTAGGTAATTGCCGAGATGCCGTTTTTATCGGCATAGCTGCGTAAAGAACCGTCCAATAAATCGGTATTGACGACAATTGGCACGGAAAAACTTTTTGCCATGGCTTCGGTTTCCGGGTCATCCAGGTAGGCGCGAATCTGCGGCAAATTAGAACGGTTGATGGCGCCGGTATGCAAGTCAATGGCATGCGTGCATTTGCTTAAGATTTCCGTTACGAAGCGGTGAGCTATGCGTGAGGCCAATGACCCCGTCGCGCTGCCAGGAAAGCAACGGTTTAAATCGCGCCTGTCAGGCAGATAGCGCGACTGATGGATAAACCCGAAAACGTTGACGATGGGTACAACCATCAATGTCCCTTTGATACGCCGCCGCACCAGTCTTTTTAACAGCCGGCGCGTGATTTCCACGCCGTTCAATTCGTCGCCATGAATCGCTGCGCAGACTAACAGTACCGGGCCATCTTGCTTGCCATGAATGATCTCAACTGGAATATGCAACTCGGTGTGGGTGTAAAGTTGCGCAGCGCGTAAATCGAAATTTGCGCGTTCGCCGGGAGCGATAGTCTGGCCATTAAAATTGAACGATTTGCGTTTGCTTGCCATCCTCTTAACCTTTGCCTCGTGTGCGTGTCTTATGAGGTTTCGCATTTTTTTCTATCAAAGCAATGATCATGCTTGCAATATCTTTTCCCGTCGCTTTTTCAATGCCCTCTAGACCGGGAGAAGAGTTAACTTCCATCACGACGGCACCGTGGTTTGAACGCAACAAGTCTACCCCCGCTACGTTTAGCCCCATAATATTTGCTGCGCGCGTCGCTGTACTGCGTTCTTCTGGGGTAATACGCACCAGCTCGGCCGTGCCACCACGATGGAGGTTAGAGCGAAACTCGCCGTCGGGCGCCTGACGCTTCATCGCGGCAACAACTTTACCACCGACGACCAGGCAACGAATGTCAGAGCCACCAGCTTCCTTGATAAATTCCTGCACCAGTATGTTGGCACTTAGCCCCATAAAGGCTTCAATGACGCTCTCTGCCGCTTTGCGTGTTTCCGCCAAGACAACGCCGATTCCTTGAGTACCTTCGAGCAGTTTTATTACCAGCGGCGGACCACCCACCATTTTTATTAGGTCGGGCACGTCGTCAGGAGCGTGCGCGAAGCCTGTTACCGGTAAACCAATACCCTTGCGTGATAGCAGCTGAATGGAGCGAAGCTTGTCTCTGGAACGGCTAATCGCGACCGACTCGTTAACGGCATACACCCCCATCATTTCAAACTGACGCACAACGGCCGTGCCGTAAAATGTGATCGATGCGCCGATGCGGGGAATGATCGCATCGAACCCCGTCAGATCTTCACCGCGATAGTGGATGGAGGGCCGGCTGGTCGCCATGTTCATATAACAACGCAGCACATCGATGACGCGCACCTCATGCCCGCGTTCTTCCGCCGCTTGCACCAGCCGCCGCGTTGAATAAAGTTTCTTGTTGCGCGAGAGAATGCCGATCTTCACATTGATGTATCCGCTAGTTAAGCTTTCCCAGCATGTAGGACCGGGACGGAATGACAGCTGTATTTTTCAGCGCTGTACGACCGATCAACAAGCGATAGCGCATCGTTTCACGGTCGGTAAGTGTCAGTTCGATTTTTCGAGTTTCTGCTCCCAGCAGTAAGTCAGCCTCAATGACGAAACGCATTTCGGAGTGGCCGCCCGAATCGGTGACATTGCGTTGATCGATAATGGGAGTTTCGCACACTACCACCTGGGTCGTGTCATATTGCAGTGGGTGCAACCAGATGCGTACGTTTTCGACGCCCGAAACCTGAGTACGTTCCAGTTTAAACGCATGCAAGGCCGAAGTGCGTGCACCAGTGTCCACTTTAGCCTTAATGCGTTCAATGCCAAGAGTTGGTAATCTTACCCACTCACGCCATCCCAACTGCAGTGCAGGGAGATCGTGGTTTTGCTGCATGAGCGTAATCCGTTGATCCTAAGGTTGGGCGTCGCGCATATTAGAACAATGTATTTAACCCAGTCTACCAGGGCGGGATACTGAAGCCGACAATGGATGAAAAAGAGAATGTCAGAAAAATCATCCATTGCGACTGTGATTGTTTCTACGCTGCTGTGGAAATACGCGATGATCCGTCACTGCAGGGCAAGGCGGTGGCAGTGGGTGGTTCCGCCGATCGGCGCGGCGTCTTAACAACCTGCAATTATGAGGCGCGAGTGTTTGGCATCCGGTCCGCCATGCCCACTGCCATGGCGTTGAGGCTGTGCCCGCACTTAATCGTATTGCCGGTCAATATGGAGAAATACCGCGTTGCATCACAAGCTGTTCACAACATCTTCACGCAGTTTACCGAGCAAATCGAACCCTTGTCGCTAGACGAGGCGTTTCTGGATGTCAGCGATAGTCGGTTTATGCAAGGTAGCGCCACGCGTATCGCGCAGGAGATTCGGCGCCGGGTTGCCGCGCAAGTTGGTATTACCGTTTCCGCGGGTGTAGCGCCGAATAAATTTCTGGCGAAGATCGCCAGCGACTGGCAGAAGCCAGACGGTTTAACGGTGATCAGACCCGATCAAGTGCAGGACTTTGTTGCGCAGTTGCCGGTCAACAAAATATTCGGCGTCGGCAAGGTCACGGCGGCCAAGCTGCAGCGGCTTGGAGTGGAAAATTGTGTGGACTTACAAAAACTGTCATTGCTTGAACTGGATCAAAAATTTGGCCGCTTCGGCAAGCGCTTGTTTGAACTTAGCCGCGGCATTGACCCGCGTGAAGTACAAAGTGAACGCACACGCAAATCGCTGAGTGTTGAACATACATTGAGTGAGAATTTAGTGGGCGCAGAGGCTTGCTTGCGATATTTGCCGCGGCTGATCGAAGAACTGCGGCGGCGGTTAGAGAAGCACAGCGGTGCGTATCAAATGAACAAGGTTTTCGTGAAACTTAAGTTTCAGGATTTTACATTAACGACGGCCGAAGCGATGGCAGAGAGTGTAGATGAGCAATTACTGGCGGCGCTTCTAACGAAGGCGTTTGGGCGCGCGCAATTGCCGGTGCGCTTGCTTGGCGTCGGTGTACGCTTTAAGCCCAAAGCAGGCCCTCAGCGGGACTTGTTCACCGAATAAGGACTGGCTAACACATAGACTGTTTGGTTATCATCCGCTGCGACTTTGTAGACCACAATTTTTAGTGGATGCCCGGAACCAAACAGTGGAGCACAGCATGAAGAAAACACTACTGCTTAGCACATCATTAATGCTGCTGACCTGGTGCCATCTTTCGCTGGCGGCAAACTCCGCGATCAGCGAATCGCTGTTGAATCCAGTCTCTAAGCGCCTTGCAGCCGCGCGGGAAGCGAAGTTGGATATTCTGACGCCGCAGAGTTTTGATCGTGCGCAAAAGTCTTTCGAAAAAGCCCAAGCCAAACTTGAGAGGGGCAAGAGTCTCGAATCGATTAAGGATGAGCTGAGCACGGCTAACACTGCGCTAGACAAAGCTAAAGAAAACGAAAAAACAGCAAACATTATGCTGCGCACTGGTATGGAGGCGCGGGACGACGCGCTTCAGGTAACGGCCAACGAATACGACGAACGAGGCTGGTCGAAGGCGGAAGATTTACTGCGCAGGGCTGCTGTTACCTTAGAAAAAGGTAGTATAAAAAGCGCGGAAAAAAAAACGGCTGCTGCTGTGAGTGCTTACCGCGAGCTAGAGTTACGCGCCATTAAATCGAGTTACCTTACCGAAGCCGCGGAGTTGATCGCGAAAGCGAAAGACAATGATGTCGACGACCATGCACCTAAAACCCTTACAAAAGCTGAACGTTTGCTGGCTGAGGCGGAAGAAGCACTCAATACCGACCGTTATGACACTGACCGCCCTCGCAGTCTAGCGCGTGAAGCTAAATATGAAGCCGTCCATTCCAGTTACATTGCCGGCGTGGTGGCGCAGGAACGCGATGATCGCGATACGACGGTTGAAGATCTCGTAGTGCAATGGGAGAAACCGTTCCGGCAAATTGCGGGCGAATTGGATATCGTTGTCGATCTGTCTAACGGTAATGCTCAGCCTACTAACGATATAACTCAGGCGATTAATAATCTGAAGGCAGAGTTGCGTGACCTTGGTTTGCAGTTGGACGAGAAGAACCAACAACTGATGCTGGCGCAAAGCCAGGCGCAGGAAAAAATTGCACTGGAGGAACAGCTGCGGCGCCAGGATGAAACCAAAGCGCGCTTCGGCCGTATTGAAAAAACCTTTGCTGCCAGCGAAGCCCAGGTTTTGCGCCAGGGAGATGACGTTATTATTCGCTTGATAGGGTTGTCTTTCGATAGTGGTAAATCAGTAATTGCTCCTGCAGGTTTTGGCGTGCTGAGTAAGGTAAAAGAAGCTATTCAAGTATTTCCCGACAGCGATCTTTCCGTGGAGGGGCACACCGATTCATTTGGCGGTGATGAGTTCAACCAGAAGTTATCGCAACAGCGCGCGGAATCTGTGCGCGCGTATCTGTTGGCAAATATGTCGCTTGATCCTGCCGCCATTAGCGCGATTGGTTTCGGTGAAAGCAAACCTATTGCCAATAACGAATCCAACGAGGGGCGCGCTAAAAACCGACGTATTGACCTAGTAATTAAATCTTCGATTCGATAGCTGCCTTTACACAGATTCGGTTTTCTTGTCGAGCTCAGTCTTTTTTCGTGTTGCAGTTTTTTTTCGTACCGGGGCTTTCTTACGCGTGACGGTTCGCGGTGCCTTGTGCGCAATGTCTTTACTGTCGAAGTCGTCAACGCTAATAGCGAACCAGCGTCCTTCCGCGGCCTTGTGAACCAGGGCGGCATCCTCAGCGCTCATAACGCCTTCTTTTGCAGCGCGCTCGGCTAATTCATGCAAGCGCCTGAATTGCTTGGGCAAGTCCAGGGCCTGCTGCGCAGCACGAATGATCTTTTCAACGTCGACTAAGTCTTGCAAGGCTTGCTCCAGTTTGCCAGTAGCGCCGAACTCGCTGGCCGATCGATACGCACCTTGCCCCAAACTGGCGCGCAGTTCAGAGGGTACAATCATTGCGTCTGTGATCTGACCTGCAAGCTCGTCGGAGGGCTGCTGCAGCCAGCGGCCTGCCGGTAGCAAGAAAACTCGTAACAAAAAGCGTAGCGGGCGCAGTGGAAAATTGGCAATGATTTCAGCATTCGCTTGTTCGCAGCGATACAGCAAATCTTGCACCGCGTAGTCAACCACTTGCTTCTCTGCCGCAGCTTGCTGGTGGTCTTCGTACAACTTGAGCACGGTACTGCTCAAGTATAAGTAGCTCAACAAGTCGCCCAAGCGCGCTGAAAGGCGTTCACGGCGTTTCAACTCGCCGCCAAGAGACGCCATCGATAAATCGGTAAGAAAGGCCAGGTTTGAGCTAAAACGCGTTAATAATTGATAATAGCGCGCGGCCTTGCGCTGCGGTGGCTTACTCACGAACAGCGCATTGGTAAGTCCCAGCCATAGCGAGCGAATAGCATTGCTTGCAGCGAAACCGATGTGTTGAAACAACAAATCGTCGAATCGGCTCAGGTTATTTTCGGCGGCGGCCTGCATCTCGTCCAGCAACAGTGGGTGGCAGCGAATCGCGCCCTGGCCAAAAATCATCAGACCGCGAGTCAGTATGTTCGCGCCTTCCACGGTGATTGATACGGGAATTCCCTGATACGAGCGCGCTAGGTAATTGTTCGGTCCTAACATAATGCCTTTGCCGCCATGCACATCCATGGCGTCGTTGATAACGCTGCGGCTCATTTCGGTGACATGATACTTGACGATAGCCGCGGGAATAGCCGGCCGTTCGCCCTGATCGATAGCCCAGGATGCCATCGTGCGAGCCGCGTCCATCGTATAGGTGTGTGCGGTGATACGCGCGATGACCTCCTGCACGCCTTCCATCTTGCCAATCGGTAAACCAAATTGATGGCGGATGCGCGAGTAGGCGCCGGTAGTGAGGGCCGCCATTTTGGCCGCGCCAGTCGCGCCTGAGGGCAGCGAAATCGCACGCCCGGTTGAGAGACATTCGACCAGCATTTTCCAGCCCTGACCGGCGCGCTCAATGCCGCCGATTATTGCGTCCAGCGGAACAAATACTTTATCGCCCTGGGTTGGCCCGTTCTGGAACGGCACGTTTAGTGGAAAGTGGCGCCGGCCGATAATGACGCCCTCCGTGGCCAACGGCACCAAGGCGCAGGTAATGCCCAGGTCTTCCTGTTCGCCCAGAATATGGTCAGGGTCTTTCAGCCTAAACGCCAGGCCGATCAGCGTGGCTACCGGGGCCAGCGTGATATAGCGTTTGTTCCAGGTTAGGCGCATGCCTATCTGTTCTTCGCCGTCTACTGTTTCTTTGCAGATTACGCCCTCATCGAGTATCGCACTGGCGTCGGAACCGGCGTCTGGGCTGGTGAGCGCAAAGCAGGGAATTTCTTGACCTTTGGCGAGTCGTGGCAAGTAATAGTCGCGCTGAGCGTCAGTACCGTAGCGATGCAACAATTCGGCCGGCCCCAGTGAGTTGGGCACCGAGACTGTTACGCCAAGAGTCATACTGACCGAGTTCAGTTTGACCAGTATTTGCGAATGCGCATAGGCGGAGAATTCCTTGCCGCCGTATTTCTTTTCGATAATCAGCGCGAAAAAGCCTTCTTTCTTCAGATAAGTCCAGATGGCGGGCGGCAGGTCAGCGCGCGTATGGGTGATTTCCCAGTCGTTAGCCATTGCGCACACGTTCTCTACCGGGCCATCCAGAAAGGCTTGCTCTTCGTCGCTCAAACGCGCGGCAGGAATGTGCCGCAATTGTTGCCAGTCAGGCATGCCGCTCAGTAATTGACCTTCAAAGCCGACCGTGCCGGCGTCGATGGCATCGCGTTCGGTGTCAGAAAGGGCGGGCACCATACGCTTAAACAAGCCCAGCGCAGGGCGCGACAACCAGTCCATGCGCAGCGATTGTGCGTGCAACACACCCGCTACGGCCAATACAAGCAGCCATTGCAACCAACTCGACGCGTCAAAAATGCTGCAGACCACCAGCACGGCGACGACAACGACGGTGCTTTTTAGCAAAGAATAGCGATGATAAAGCGTAAACGACAGCGCGAGAATTAAGAATAACCAAGACATGAACGCGACCTCCAGCGGGTTGGAGCAAACAGACACACGGTGAATTTCCAGGCTACCAGATTTGTTTTGCGACGGCTAATCTAGCCTCAGTGACTGTAGCGAATAGCCGTCACAAGGTATTGCGTTGTGCCGGCAGGTCGCTGCAGCTCAAACTCCTCGTCCAATTTTTTGCCCAACAGCGCCTTTGCCAGCGGTGAGTCCATGCTTAACTTACCGGCACTTAGGTCGAATTCGTCGGGCCCGACAATTTGATATTCGGTGGATGCGCCACCGTCGTCCTGCAGGGTTACGTATGCGCCAAAGTACACGATGTTTTTATTCGCTGGTGGTTGATCGACCACTTGCATTTCATCGAGGCGTTTGCGCAAGTAACGCACACGGCGATCGATCTCGGCCAACCGTCTTTTGCCGTAGATGTAGTCGCCATTTTCCGAACGGTCACCTTGTTTGGCAGCTTCCGACACTGCATCGGTCACCTTTGGTCTTTCTTCTTTCCACAGATACTGCAGCTCGGCGCGCAAAGTTTGCTCGCCAGCGGGCGTAATATAGCGTGATCCGTGTGGTTGAGGTTTTCTGTATCGACCCATAAGGCGCTATTTTAGCTCAGGTGGTTAGCAGACTGGCGCTGCGCTAGCTGCTAAAATGTTAGCAATTACAGAGTAGGGCGAGTCGTATGCCAAGTCGAATAATTTTAGCACTGCTGTGCGTGTCACTATGTATGCAGGCAGCACAAGCCATTGAGCTCAAGGGCGAACTTGTGCAAGGCGGTATCGTCATTGGCAAAGTGCAGCAAGGGCAAACAGTAAGCTATGATGGCCAAAAGTTACCGCTAAGCACTGGTGGTCAATTCGTCTTGGGCTTTGATCGCGACTCGCCTGCGTCGGTAGCACTGCAAATTACCAACCTTGATGGCAGCAGCAACGAGCAGCAATTGAGCATTGAGTCGCGTACTTATGATATTCAGCGCATTGAAGGTATCTCGCGGAAGATCATGAGCCCTAATGAAGCCGACCTGAAGCGGATACGCGGGGAAAACATCTCTATCGGTAAAGCGCGTAGAGTGATTTCGCCGCGAGAAGATTTTTTGCAGACCTTTATCTGGCCGCTCAATGGGCCCATAACGGGTGTGTTTGGTAGCCAGCGTGTTTATAATGGCGTGCCGAAACGGCCTCATTATGGGGTCGATGTGGCAGCACCAGTTGGCACACGCGTGCGTGCACCAGCGGGCGGTAGTGTCAGACTTGCGCACGACAATATGTTTTATTCCGGTGGCACATTGGTCATCGACCATGGTCAGGGTCTCAACTCAAGCTTTTTACATCTCAGCAAAATTCTTGTGCAAGTTGGCGATGAGGTAAAGCAGGGGCAGGAGATTGCCGAAGTAGGCGCGACCGGGCGAGTGACCGGCCCGCATTTAGACTGGCGCATGAATTGGCGCAAGCAACGGGTCGACCCGCAGCTACTGGTCGACCCGCAACCACAGGCTGAACCCAAACCAACCGTTGGCAAGGCGAGTACTCCGACAAGGCAATATTGATGCATACAGTCTGTTCAAAAGCGGTCCAGTGCGAGGCGTTTTCTCGATGGCATAGTGATGCCCTACGGCGAGAGGAAACAACGAAGCAATGGGCCGCTTTTGGACTGACCCGGAGGGCGTTAAGCAGGCCGTCCTCTGCGGTGTCGCCTAATAAACGCCTACTTTTGGTGCGCTGGTTTGGCGTAGGGCCCACCATGCC
>JBPCXM010000531.1:0-11612 GCA_051008535.1 Pseudomonadales bacterium
GCCAAGCTCGAAAATCAGTTGGAAACAATAAAATCCATCTGATGTACGCAGCCCGTGTGCCGCGAGGCAGCAGGCTTAACATGCAGAAAAGTGCCGTAAAACACTGCTTTACGAACAATAATTCTACGGCAACTAGAGGTGCAACATGGCAGAACGCGTGACCGGTACGGTCAAATGGTTCAACGACTCCAAAGGTTTTGGCTTTATTACTCGCGCCAGTGGCGACGATGTTTTCGTCCACTTTCGTTCTATCGTTGGCGAGGGCTACCGCTCGCTGCGCGAGGGTGAACAGGTCGAATTCGAAGTTGTAGAAGGGCCCAAGGGCTTGCAGGCGGAAAACGTCTCGAAAATCGAGTAATTGGTTAGCGTGAAGCTCGCGCTAACTTATGGCAGTAGCGATGTGTGTCACGACATCCGTCGGGCTTGAGCCTGACGGATGTTAAGTTCAAACAATGCGCCTCCGAGAGCAGAGGCGCGAATATCCATATCCGCATCGTAGTCGGCGAGTATATCCTCGACCACGGCCAAACCAATACCCTGCCCTGTGATGCGCATATCGAGCCGCTGGCCACGCCGCAACACTAATGCCCTATCGACATCTTTGATGCCCTGACCATCGTCTTCAATGAGAATGAGTACTTCCCTACCGACCTTTTCCCTAACAGAAATACGCACCCGCGACACGCAATATTTGAAGGCATTCTCAATAATATTACCCAATACCTCAAACGCATCGCGTTCGTCGCCATAAAACAAGGCTCCGGCATCTAATTCACTGTCTACCAGCACAGATTTGTCGGCATAGACTTTAGCCATTGCCTTGAGTAACTTTTCAACTAACGGCTTAATCGGCACACCCTCACGACCCAATTGCGGCATCGCCACCATGGCGCGCTGCAATTGATATTGCACTATGTCGTCCATGCGTTGTAACTGTTCTTCAATCGTGGCTGCATCGGTAGCGCCAGGAGTGAGCGCGCCGCGCGCAACTGCCAGTGGTGTTTTCAAGCTATGTGCCAGGTCACTGAGTTTGTTTTTATAGCGCTCGCGTTGCATGCGCTCGTGCTCAAGCAATTGGTTGAGGTTATGCGTTAAACCGGCCAGTTCTGCTGGATAGTCGCCTTTGAGAGTGCTCGCCTGGCCACGCTCGATGCGACCTACATCGCGCGCCAAGCTGTGCAAGGGTCGTAAACCCCAGCGCAGCACCAACACCAACGCGACCAAGAGAAGAACGCCAGCTAGGGCTAGCCAGGTCCATAATGTGGTACGAAATTCCTGTAACTCGGCCTGGTAGGGGGCCGACGATTCCATCACAACGAAACTGTACACAGCCGGCATGGCCTCTTCATCCTCCCAAGCTACTCCCAATGCTGCATAGAAAAACTGTTCGGAGTCTTCTCCCCTAACTTTTCCATACTGGCGTGTACCAACGGCCAGCCTGTTAAATTCAACTGCACCAGGAATTTCCTCCAGTACCACCGCCGACGGCGAGCGCCACAGTTCTGTGCCATGTAAGGTAAAGATAAAACCATACAGCCCTGAAGCTATGCGATTAAAACGTGCTTCCTGAAACACTTGTGGCAGGCGCAATCCAAGTGCATCCGGCTCAGCAGCAGCAAGTAGCAGCAAGATATTGCTGTGTAGCTTCTCTTCTTGCGCGCGCATCACGCTCTTCACAAACGCGCGTTCCAGCGCCAAACCGGTTAGAAATAGGAAGATGGCGAGAATGCTGGCCGCAGCTAGCAGCAAACGCTTGTTGAGGGAGCGTCGCTTCATGCAGTTTAGTGCTCGTTTAGCGTGAACCGGTAACCTTGTCCGCGAATCGTCTCGATCGGTTTGTAACTGGCTTCGGGATCGAGTTTCTTGCGCAATCTGCCAACGAAAACTTCAATCACGTTGCTGTCTCGGTCAAAATCCTGATCATAGATATGGTCGGTTAACTCGGTTTTGGAGATGACCTTGCCAGGATTCACCAACAGATATTCCAGCACCTTGTATTCGTAGGCCGTCAGTGTGACCGACGCATCGTTGACCTTGACCGTTTTGGCCAACGTGTCGACTTCAATTGGGCCGCGCACCAATACAGGCGTGGCGGCACCACCGCGACGGCGTAACAACGCATTCAGACGCGCCAGCAACTCCGGTACGTGGAATGGTTTCACAAGATAATCATCGGCGCCAGATTCCAGACCGTTGACCTTGTCTTGCCAGTGACCTCGCGCAGTGAGGATCAACACGGGAAAATCGCGCTCCAGCTTGCGCAGTGTTTTCACTACTTCGATACCATCGACCTTGGGTAAACCAAGATCAATGACAGCGAGGTCGTAAGGGTATTCGCGGCCCATAAATATCGCATCTTCGCCATCTGCTGCCGCATCAACCGCATACCCAGCCGCGGTTAGCGCCTGCGTGAGTTGCTCGCGCAATTGCTGTTCATCTTCTACTAATAAAATTCGCATTAACGGCTAATCCTTCCACTGTAAGCATCGACGCGCACGCTAAATACCACACCGTTGCTTCTCAATAGTTTGACTCGGTAATAGCCGCGCTGAAATTTGACCGCCAGCACTTTCGCGCCGGTTGCGGACTGCGCGATGTTGGCAGCCTGGCCAGCGCTGATCCGCGCGGGTTTTGCTGATTGCGCCTGGCGCTTGCCGTTGGCATCATGATAGTCACGCGCCTGCACGCCGACGCTGCTAACTAGCAGCACCAAGGTGACCAATAGCGCGCCAAGCATGCGCTTTTTCAGAATGGTGGGTTTCATCATATGACTAGTAAGTTCAATATACGGGACTGACCTGCACCCGCAGTTTCACGCGCTCGCCCGGATCACGGTCCATACGCGTACTGTAGATCTTGCCATGATAGCGATATTTCACCTGGTAACCCACCAACTCTTGTTCCTCATAGCTGCGTTCAACCAACTCACAACGTTGCTCCGTGCCCACCCGCCGCGGCACGCTGCTTTGTGACCGCCGGCTTACATCATGGCCAATAGAGGCTCCTAACAAGCCGCCGGCAACCACACCTATTCGCTGATTGCTTTTGCGATGGCCAACCGCATTACCGATCGCAGCGCCAATCAGCCCGCCCACAATAGTACCGGTGGCGCTGTTGTTACGCGAACGCAGCGGCACCTGGTACACCACGCGTTCCTCCCAGCAACGTTGCTCAGGTTCGGTACGACGCACGGTTTCATATAGCGGTTTTGCCGCCACGACGTGCGCATATTCGTAATTGACTTGTGTCGCCTGTACCGGCAGCGCGGCAGCACTGGTTAATAAAACTATAGCTACTATATTGCGAAACATTTCTTCTCACCTTTGAAAAAAGGACACTACAGACAGCTTAGAAGCGGCACGCTGAACTTAATCTGAACAATCGCGCTCTGCTCGCATCGTTTTCCTAAGAGTTTTCGTGTTACACTTGCCGGCTTTCGGGCAGTTGTTTAATTCTACTTACTTTTCATACGGTTAGAGTGTCTTATGGAGTTTCTACGAAGATTAATAATTAGTACATTATGCGCGGCAGTCGGTACCGCTCTCTACTGGTGGTCGGCAAATCAGGGCACGAATGTGAGTATCGGCGCCTTATTCGGGCTATTGTTGGCGGTCGCACTCAGCGCACTGGTCATCGACGCCATGATTCGCAGCTCGGTTAGCGATGCTGGCGAGCAGCCAACCGCCCAACGTGCACCCAAACCAAAAGCGAAGTCAAGCGCCGGTTCTGGCGCCGCCAGCTCGGGCGATCGTGAGCAAGGCAGTGTGAAATGGTTTAACACCAACAAAGGCTATGGTTTTATTGCGCGCGATTCAGGCGGTGAAATATTTGTTCACTACCGCTCGATACAAGGCAGCGGTCGGCGCTTTTTGCGCGATGGACAGCGCGTTGAATTTACCGTGGGCGAAGGAGAAAAGGGACCGCAGGCAGAAGACGTGGGCGTGCTCTAGTTAGCCGCTGGAAACAACAGTAGTATCTTTAAAGGCAATATCAGGCAAACTGCACATCATCGACATTGATGCCGTGATCGCGCATTTTCGCCAGCTTATAACGCAGCGTGCGCGCACTAATACCCAGCTTTTTAGCAGTAAAAGTGCGATTGCCGCGTTGCTCTTTTAGCGTATCGAAAATCAATTGAAACTCGCGATTTTTCAGATCCTGACCAAGATCGGTCACGGGTTCCTTAGCACTATTAACAGCGTCATGCTTCGCAATTTGTGGTGCAAGTTGCGCGGCAGCTGAAGCCTCACCATCCATGCATAAATCGGCACTGGTGATGAGATTACCGGGTTGTAAAATAAGCGCCCTCTGCATGACATTATCGAGCTCACGAATGTTTCCCGGCCAGGCATACTTACAAAGCACTTGCTGCGCGCCGTCGTCAAGATCGGCGCTGGCACGACCCATTTTGATACTGTGCGCATCGAGTAAACGTTGTGCAAGTGGCACAACGTCGGCAACTCGGTCGCGCAGAGGAAACCAACGCAGTGGGAATACATTTAAGCGGTAAAACAAGTCTTCGCGAAACTCGCCAGCGGCAACGGTCTGCTGCATATCGCGGTTGCTGGTGGCGATAATACGTACATCCAGGGGAATAACTTTCTTACCACCAATGCGCTCGACTTCGCGCTCCTGTAGCACGCGTAGCAGTTTAGCCTGCAAGCCAAGCTCCATCTCCGATATTTCGTCTAGCAGCAGCGTTCCACCGTTAGCTTGTTCAAATTTTCCCGCCGCGCTTTGATGAGCGCCGGTAAACGCGCCCTTTTCGTGACCGAACAATATGGATTCAAGCATGGTTTCTGGAATCGCAGCGCAATTTAGTGCCACGAATGGCCCACCCGCACGCGCTGAGTTGTTATGAACATAGCGCGCCAACACCTCTTTACCGGTGCCGCTTTCGCCGCTAACGAATACCGTGGCGTCGGTGGCCGCGACGCGGCTGGCGAGTTGCAACAAATGCTTACTCGAGGCCGCTTCCGCCACCGGTTGATCATGCTCAATCGTAGTTGCAAACGCGTGTTTGTTGACAAGATCAAGCAGCACATCGGGCTCGAACGGCTTCACAAGATAATCGACTGCACCGCTGCGCATGGCTTCAACCGACTTGCTGATACTGCCGAAGGCTGTCACCAACAAAAATGGCAAACTGGGGTATTGGCGGCGGCTATGTTTCAGTAGTTCCAGGCCATCCATACCCGGCATATTGACGTCCGACACTACCATATCGAGGGCGGCTGTCTTCAGTAGTTCAATCGCCTGTTCGGCATGTGGGGCCGAAAAACTTTCTATGCCCGCTAATTGCAAGGTATCGCACATGGCTTCGCGCAAGCTTTTATCATCTTCGACGACTAACACTTTTACGCTGTCTTTTACTTGTTTCATTCGGTTCCTATTCTCCCAGACTCGCCGTTGCGCGCGGTAACTCGATACTAGTCCACGTACCCTTGCCAAGTTCAGAATCAATATCGAAGCTGCCGTGATGCGCTTCTACGACCGAACGCACAACGGCCAAACCCAAACCCGTACCTTGCGGTTTTGTTGAAAAGAACGGTCGCTGCAAAGCTTGTTTGACTTCGGGACCAAAACCCGGACCCCTGTCGCTAATACAGAGCTTTACCACGGCGTCGGTGGAGGTCACTTTGACACTGATGCAAGCACCCTCCTCGACCGCTTGCACCGCGTTGTTGATCAGATTAAGTAGCGCGCCTACTAGAATTTCACTATGGCAAAATATTTCTGCATCGTAAGCGTCGCAATGAAGACTATAGTTAGCGTTGGCCTGCTCGATGGTCAACGCCATCGACTCTTCTAACCTGTCTAACAGATGAGCTAAGCTTACGCGTTGTGTCAATTGAATATCGCTGCGCGCAAAAATCAACATATCGCGAATTTGCTGTTCAATGGCATGTAATTGCGTCGAAACTTTTCGTGCAAAACGCTGTTGAGTAGCAGCGTCCAGGGTCGGATTCTGCAAATGAGAACTGTACAGAGTGGCCGAAGCTAACGGCGTGCGTAACTGATGCGCCAAAGCCGCCATCATTTTTCCCATCGCGGTTAAGCGTTCATTGTGATGCACACGGTCTTGCAGTTGCCGGGTTTCGGTCTGATCGGTTAGTAAAATCAATTGGCCAGGCTCTCCGGCCAAAGATCGTGTTGCCAAGCTAATACGGCGACCATCGCACAAGCTAATTTCATGGCCATCGTCACCGCGCGGCGCAAATGCGCGTTCGATCACACTGAGCCAAGATTCATTTCGCATTGGCTCGCCAAGCAAGTCGATAGCTGCTGGGTTACAGTCTTGCACGATCCCCCTCTGATCAAGCACTACCACACCACCGGGCAAATTTTGCAGCAGGTTTTCCAACCGCCGGGTGGCACGCTGGGTTTGCGTTTGTGCCACGTCTTTTTGCGCTTCGGCGGCGCGCAACTCGCTGCGCAATTTCTGAACCTCTGCTTGCAAGGTATCGTATGAGTCGGTCAGGGTGTCGGCAAGTTCATTGAACAGCTCGAACGCCGCGCGCAGTTCTGCCTGCGCCGCGGGTTCGGCATCTTTCATTGTTTGTCTGAGTTGCTCGGCAGGTGCCAAGGCCTGTGCCAATTCCATTTATCCCTCACAACGATTGCTAAATGTAGCGCAGCTCAAATTTTTCAGCACGCGCAAGTGTGTGCTAAGGAACTATTAGCTTGCTAAAGAGGGGTAGCAATGATCAAGCCAAAGTTTTCTATTATTATGTATAACAAATAGTTACGTGGGTTTTTTGAGGCAACAAAAATGTTGAAGTCAAACTTTTGTCGCGCTTTCGCGGTGTAGCCCATACTTGCGCATTTTTTCTACTAGCGTGGTGCGTCGAATATGTAGCCGTTCCGCCGCCCGTGCGACCACGCCGCGGCTATCATCCAGGGCTTGTTGAATAAGGCTGGACTCAAGGGTGGTCATGTAGTCTTTTAAATCCATGCATTCCATTGGCAATACGGCCGGGACGCCCATCGCCGCAACATCGACGGGCCTCTGTTCGGCTGCTTCAGCCGATTCTGTTTCCACACCGATCAACTGATCGAGTTCCTCGTCGGCCGCATCGATATGGCGAAATTTCTTCGGCAGGTCTTGCACGCCGACCACACCGTAAGGGTGCAAAATTGCCATGCGCTCTACCAGGTTGGCAAGTTCGCGCACATTGCCGGCCCATTCGTGTTGGCACAGCGATAAAATAGCAGCCGAGTTAAAACGAATCGAGCCACGCTTCTCATGCTCGAGGCGGGCCACCAGTTCGTTGATCAATAACGGAATGTCTTCGGAACGCTCGCGCAAGCAAGGCATTTCTATAGGAAAGACATTCAAACGATAGTACAAGTCTTCTCTAAAGCTGCTTTCTTCGATCATGACTTCTAGGTCTTTATGCGTGGCCGCGATAATGCGCACGTTGGTTTCGATCGACTTATTACTTCCCACCCGCTCAAAAGTCCGCTCCTGCAGCACACGGAGTATTTTCACTTGCATGGCCAGCGGCATATCACCGATCTCATCCAAAAACAGGGTACCACCCTGCGCCAACTCAAAGCGGCCGGCACGGTCGCTGATTGCCCCAGTAAAAGCTCCTTTCTCATGACCAAACAATTCGCTCTCGAGCAACTCCCCGGGTATGGCACCGCAGTTAACCGGTACGAAAGGCTTCTCGCGACGCTTGGAATGGTAATGTAAATTCCTGGCGACCACTTCTTTGCCCGTGCCCGAAGCGCCAGTGATAAGCACGGTGACGTCGGAGTCTGATACCTGAGTCATTAATTTGCGCACGCTCTGTATCGAGCGACTGGTACCTACCAGGCTGCGAAACAATTCGATACTGCGTTGTTTGCCGCGGTCTCTGCGCTCACGGAATTGCTCATAAAATGTTTGTGCACGATGTAAATCGTCGAGCAATTTGTTGTAGCTGGGCGGAAACTCCAACTGCGATATAACGTGGCGACCCAGTTCGGGTTGAATATCTTCCGGCAGACGATCATCACCGATCAATAGAACAGGAACGGCGTTATTCACCGAGTGTACGTAAGCAAGCAGTTTCTCTAATGGCAGGTCGGGGGGTAATTCACCGACAATCAGTACGTGCGGAAGGTGCCCTTTTTCGCTTTCGTCCAGTAGTTGTTGTTGCGAGTGCGCCCACTCCTCAGCGGTCATTTGCCTTGCCTTCTCGCCAAGAAACTCGAGAATGACCAGAATGTCGTGCCGGCGCTCCGGGTTATTATCAATTATCAGAACTTCGTGATCTTGCCAATTACTGCTGCGCACTGCGTTCCCCTTTTTGGCTGTAGGCTTAGCCATAAACGCCCCGAAATCAGCCAGACGCGCAAATGGCATTACGCTCCGTGTGTCAAATTGTTGACACCAGTAACATAATATTTATGTACTCAAGCAAAAGTTATACCGTATTAGTAAAACTCCAAAGTTGATAACAGTCAAATAGTTGCGGCTTTGTTTACAATATTACGCCTTTCTCTCTACAGTGTACGTTAAATCAGCGTTGATGAATGTAAAAGACCTTGATTTATTCGCGCAATTTAGCAGAATCTTTGGCGCAAGATTAAGCAGCAGAATTAACATATTCCGCTCTGATGCCCTCCCAGCCTGTTTTAATTTCAGTCAACAAAGAGGCCACCTCGACTAGCGCTTCATCGTTCTTATCAACATGTACTTTTACCAGTCTACGCGCCATATAGTCGTAGAGATCATAAAGGTTGTTAGCTATCTCTCCGCCGGCTTCGCGATTTAAGGCCGCTTGCAAACCACTGATAATACCAAGCGCCTTACCAAGCGCCTCGCCCAGCTGCGCCTGCTGACCGCGCTGGAGATAGCCCTTCGCTTCGGCGATGCGCTTTATTGCGCCCTCAAGCAATAACTGCGTCAGGCGATGCGGGTCGGCAATCGCTACGTCGGTTTGATTGTTAATATTTTGGTATTGTTGCATGGCGTTGTGCATGTTTATAGCTCCTTCCTTGGATAGTGTGAAACTCGTACCATTTTATTAACGGCAACCTCTGTCATTCCTTTAGCCAAATACTTAAACCACGAACTAAGGTGTCAATAATCTGCCTTCTGGAAGCATTTGTGTGTGCGCGAGTGGAAATATGTGACGCAGTGCACACTATTCTTTTCTAAAGTTTTCGGCGGGTACGTCGATAAAGAATCTGAACACCGGTTATTCGGTGAACAATGGACTTTATTATTACGCTTCCAACAAGCATTTCGCAGGGAAGCCAAAGGAGAAGAAAATGCCACAGATTATTAACACTAATATTTCGTCGCTAACAGCGCAGCGAAATCTGGACAGATCCCAAGGCGCCTTGCAAACTTCATTGCAACGTCTGTCTTCGGGTTTGCGTATTAACAGCGCCAAGGATGACGCCGCCGGACTTGCAATTGTCGACCGTATGACATCGCAAATTCGTGGTTTGAACCAGGCTGTTCGTAATGCCAACGACGGTATTTCGGTAGCGCAAACTGCCGAAGGCGCACTGCAAGAAGGTTCAAACATCATGCAACGGATGCGTGAGTTGGCAATTCAATCGTCCAACGATTCCAACAGCGCAAACGATCGGGCTAACATCCAAAAGGAAGTGGTACAGCTGCAAAGCGAACTGAACCGTATCGCCGAAACGACTACATTTAACGGCAAAAACCTGCTGGACGGCAACTTTGTTACTCAACAGTTTCAGGTGGGTTCTAACGCTAACGAAACCATCAGCGTTTCGATCGGCAGCGCAAGCGCCACTTCAATGGGTGCCGACCAGGTCAAAGGCGCCGCTACTCAGGATAATATTGGCGCTGCCTTGGCGGCCACTGCTGATGGCACGGGCGGTAACAACGTAGCAGCTGATGCTGCTTTCGTTATCACCGGTGGCTTGGGTACCGCTACATTGGGCACGCCTCTGGATGGCACCGCTGCTAGCATCGCCGCTCAGGTGAATGGCGAATCAGCCAACACTGGCGTTAGCGCAACTGCTAGCACGGCTACGACTATCAGCAATGTTTCAACTGGTAGCGTATCGTTTAACCTGAGTTCACAGGATGAAACTCAAACAGCGGTGGGTACTGCGGCTACTGTTTCAGCTGTGATTACCTCTTCGACTGATCTGACCGCATTGCGTGACGCCATCAACGCTGAGACTGCACGTACCGGTGTTACCGCTACCTTGGGTGCAGCGGGCGATACCATTGACCTGGACAACACTACGGGTCACGATATTGTTGTTGCCGATGCTAGCAATAATGATGGCGCCGATACTGCACAAGTATTGAGTGTTGGCGGCGTTGACTTGGCTGACTCGGACCTTACCGGTGCCGGTGGCGTGTTAGACAGCATGGTGGTAGGCGGTAAACTGGAATTCAGCGCCTCGGATTCGTTTTTGATCCAAAGCACCGGCACTGACATTCTGGCCGCGACTTCTACAGCTAGCTCTTTGAGCTCGGTTGCTGATATCGACGTAAGCACTCGCGAAGGTTCTAACAATGCACTGGCCGTCCTCGACGAAGCCTTGAGTTTTGTCACCGACACGCGTGCCGACCTCGGTGCGATACAAAACCGTCTGGATTCGACAATCTCTAACCTGCAAAACATCAGTGAAAACGTATCAGCGGCACGTTCGCGGGTACAAGACGCTGACTTCGCGGCAGAGACAGCGAACCTGACCAAGAACCAGATCCTCCAGCAGGCTGGTTTGTCAATCTTGTCGCAAGCTAACTCCAGCGGCCAGAGCGTGCTGTCCTTACTCCAGTAAGCGACCGCATAACAACACCGGAGCGGGCAACCGCTCCGGCTTTGTTACCTCTTTGATACAGGTGAATAGCAATGGAGAGTAAAGGTATTACCGATCTCGGAACACTTCCCAAGGCAGAACGGAGACAGTCTGCACATTCCCCTAGTGTAATTTTGGACACGAGTCATAGATTTACCCAGACCGAAAAAGCAAGTGATACCGAAACAAAAAGTGAAATGCAACCAACAAAACCAGTATCTCTTGAAACCGCTGTAACCCAACTCAACGACTATGTGCAAACCGTGAACCGCACGCTGGCGTTCAGCATCGACGAACACAGTGGCCAAACAGTGGTCAAGGTTTTCAATCGCGACACCGAAGAACTCATTCGTCAAATTCCTGCCGAGCACACATTAAAGCTTGCCGCCGCGCTTGAAAAACAGACGACACAGGGCATGTTGATAAAGGCGAAGGCCTAGTACCAGAACCTTGGCGATGGCACCAATTTTGCAGAATAGGATTTATGCAGCGACCCGCACCCCGCAAATGACAGGATTTTGACATGCCAACAATCACTTCAATAGGCACCGGCTCGGGAATCGACCTGGAAGGCCTGGTTGGTCAAATACTGGAAGCCGAACGCGCGCCTGCCGAACAACGGCTGGATCTGCGCGAAGCCGAAACAGAGGCATCGATTTCGGCCTACGGCAACCTGAAAAGCACGCTGAGCGCATTCCAGGCAACACTGGCCGACCTCAGCGACGCAGACAATGTAGAAACTCGCAGTGCGGCGTCGAGCAACGAAGAAATTTTTACCGCTTCGGCAAACAACGATGCCCAACCCACGACCAATAGCATTCAAG
>JBPCXM010000532.1:0-13658 GCA_051008535.1 Pseudomonadales bacterium
CCTATAATGTGGCAACCGAGAATACGATCGGTTTCGGCGTGCGCAATTAATTTCACCATACCGTCGCTGTCATTGGCGGCCAACGCGCGACCACTAGCGGCAAACGGAAACACGCCGCATTTGTAGGATTCGCCTGCCGCCTTAAGCTCTTCTTCGGTTTTGCCTACACTGGCGATTTCCGGGTGCGTATAAATCACATTAGGGATGATATCGTAATTCATCGCTGTTTTTTTGCCGGTGATGCGCTCGGCAACCATCACGCCTTCCTCGCTACCCTTGTGCGCCAGCATCGGACCACGCACGACATCACCCACGGCGTACACGCCTGGCGCTTCGGTAGCACAGTAATCGTCCACAAAAATAATGCCACGCTCATCAAGCGTAACTCCGCAATCCGGCGTCAGTAAATTTTCGCTATTAGGACGGCGCCCGACTGCTACGATCAATTTGTCGAACGTTTCTTTGTGCTCGCCCGTACTGTCGGTATAGGTCACTGTGACGCTTTTCTTCTTTGCACCTTTTACTTCGCTCGCGGTGACGCGTGCACCGAGGCGAATATCAAGACCTTGTTTGGTGAAAATCTTCTTCCCTTCTTTGGCGACCTGCTGATCCATGATACCCAGAAATTCATCCAGGGCTTCAATCACGACTACATCGCTACCCAAACGATTCCACACACTACCCAGCTCCAGGCCAATCACGCCGGCGCCAATCACGCCGAGGCGTTTGGGTACCGAGGTAAATTCCAGCGCTCCTGTCGAATCCACTATCGTGTCGTCGTCGGTTTTCGCCGACGGAATATCGATCGGCAGGGAGCCGACCGCAATAATCACATGTTCTGCCTGCAAGGTTGTTTGGCTGCCATCAGCCGCGGTCACCTCAACTTTCTTCCCGGCTAACAGCCTGCCCTTCCCTTCTATTGAGGTTACTCCATTTGCCTTAAACAGCGAAGCAATGCCGCCGGTTAGCTGCTTGACTATTTTCTCCTTGCGCGCCAACATCGCCGGCACGTCGATACCGACCTTACCGGTACTGATACCATGTACCGCGAGATGATCACTTGTTTCGAGAAATTTCTGTGCACTGTCAAGTAGCGCCTTAGACGGTATGCAGCCTACATTAAGGCAGGTGCCACCCAATACCGACTTGTTGCTTTCGTTCACCCATTTCTCAACGCAGGCCGTTTTTAAACCTAGTTGGGCACAACGAATCGCGCCAACATAACCGGCAGGACCGGAACCAATCACCACGACATCGTAAGCTTCGGACATAAGAGTAACCTAGTAAGAGTTCTTTACAGTGTTTGTTTGTGGCAGTTTTTCTTTGTGTACTACCATTTACACCATTTACATTTCGAGCAATATGCGCGCCGGGTCTTCCAGCATATCTTTTATCGCGACCAGAAACTGCACGGCATCTTTGCCGTCGATAAGTCGATGGTCGTACGACAAGGCGAGATACATCATCGGTAAGATTTTCACCTCGCCATTGACCGCCATCGGACGTTGATCAATTTTATGCATGCCGAGAATAGCAGTCTGTGGCGGATTTAATATTGGAGTCGACAATAGCGAGCCAAACACACCACCGTTGGTAACCGTGAACGTACCACCGGTCATATCTTCAATGCTGAGTTTGCCGTCTTTGGCCTTGCCGCCAAGCTCTCTGATTTGCTTCTCTATTTTCGCGAGGCTCATTGCATCCGCATCGCGCAATACTGGTACAACGAGACCACGCGGCGATGACACGGCGACGCCAACATCGAAATAGCCGTGATAGACAATATCATTACCATCGATAGACGCATTCACCACTGGGAAGCGCTTTAACGCTTCGGTTGAGGCGCGCACGAAGAACGACATAAAACCCAATCGCACTCCATCGTGTGCTTTCTCAAACTGATCTTTGTATTTGGCACGCAAGTCCATCACCGGCTGCATATTGACTTCGTTAAATGTCGTTAGCATTGCCGTGGTCTGCGTTGCTTGTAGCAAGCGTTCCGCTACACGAGCGCGTAGGCGCGTCATGGGTACACGCTTCTCGACGCGCTCGCCTGGCATTATCATGTCGGGCTGTTCTGCCGGCGGTGCGGCTTTGGCCGGTGCTTTTGCCGCAGCGGATTGTTGCTGTTCGGCTGCGTTCAGCGCGTCTTCCTTAGTAATCCGACCACCCTTGCCGGTACCACTGATTTGGGCGATTTCAAGCCCTTGTTCTTCGACTATTTTGCGCGCTGCCGGGCTGAGGATCTGCTCTTGCGCTGCACTGTCCCCCGTCGCTGCGTCGGGCGGTGCAGCGGCTACGCTTTCCACCACTGTAGCACTTACCTCGCCTTCGGCGAACACGGCGAGTACTTCATCACTGAGTACCACATCGCCCTCGTTTTTTAATATCTCTTGCAGGTTGCCATCTGCGGGAGCATTAACCTCCAGCACCACCTTGTCGGTTTCAATATCGACGATCAATTCATCGCGTTGCACCGGTTCGCCAACCTTCTTATACCAGGTCGCGACGGTTCCATCGGCTACTGATTCGGGGAACATCGGCGCCTTAATTTTAATGGTCATTAATTTTCCTTATGCAGTTTTGCTACATTCAAGATCTGGTGTACCTCGTCACTAGAACTTCTCACCGGTGCCATTCAGCGCAGCGTTCACTAGCTCTTGCTGCTCTCGAAGATGGCGTGACATATAACCCGCAGCCGGAGCGGCAGATGCTTCACGGCTGGCGTGCTCCAAATGCAAGCTGCGTTTGTGTTTGTGCATCACACGCCGCATATGGTGCTGGCTCGGATACCACGCGCCCTGATTGGCTGGCTCTTCTTGACACCAAACCATTTCTTTCAAATTTTTAAACGGCGCGAGCACGCCTTCCAATTCGGCTTCCGGAAACGGGTACAACTGTTCCATACGTATGATCGCCACGTGCATCAGGTCTTGCTCGGATCGTGCGGCCGCCAAGTCATAGTAAACCTTGCCGCTACACAGCACGACGCGGGTAACTTTCTTCGCTTCAATAGCGGGGTCGGTCTCGCTAATAACATTTTGAAAATGACCGTCGGCAAGTTCTTCAAGCGTGGATATCGCTCCCTTGTGTCGCAGCAGACTCTTCGGTGTCATAACGATCAACGGCCTGCGTAACGGCCGAATGGCTTGCCGCCGTAACATATGGTAAACCTGCGCTGGTGTGGTCGGCACACAAACCTGAATATTATGCTCGGCACACATTTGTAAAAAGCGTTCCGGGCGCGCGGAGGAATGCTCTGGCCCCTGCCCTTCGTAACCATGCGGCAACAACATAACCAAGCCACAAAGGCGCTGCCATTTGTGCTCACCACTGGTAATGAACTGGTCGATCACAACCTGTGCGCCATTGGCGAAATCACCAAACTGCGCCTCCCATATGACCAAACCGTGGGGAGTGGTGGTAGCGTAGCCGTATTCAAACGCCAACACCGCCTCTTCCGACAAAAGTGAATCATAAATTGCGTATTCGGGTTGCGCGTCACTTAAATGCTGCAATGGCACATAGGTAGCGGCATCTTTCTGGTTATGTAATACCGCGTGCCGATGTGAGAAAGTGCCGCGGCCTACATCCTGCCCGGTAATGCGTATCTGATGCCCTTCTTCTAGCAGACTAGCGTAGGCGAGCATCTCGCCCATACCCCAGTTGATCGGCAGGGTACCTGCTGCCATTTTGCGTCGGTCTTCAACTATTTTTTGCACCTGGCGTTGCAACACAAAACCGTCTGGAACTTCGTTAATGTGGTGGCCGAGCTTTTGTAGGGTTTTGAGATCGATTCGCGTATCGCCTTCCGCGATCCAATCGTGACCGAGATACGGCCTCCAATCGACGAACAGCTCAGCATTGGGCTCATGCACCAGACTTTCGACCACATGCTCACCATCGTCCAATGCTTGCCGATAGTCATCCGCCATCCCCTGTGCAAACGCACTGTCGATCACACCGTCATGCTCAAGTTTTTTTGCGTACAATTCGCGCGTGGTCGCGTGCTGGCGTATTTTTTGGTACATCAGCGGCTGTGTCGCTGCCGGCTCATCGGCCTCGTTGTGGCCGCGGCGGCGATAGCAGACCAGGTCGATGACAACGTCTTTGTCGAATTCCTGGCGGAAATCCATCGCCATGCGGGTGACGAACAATACGGCTTCGGGGTCGTCCCCGTTCACATGAAAAATTGGCGCCTGCACCATTTTCGCCACATCGGTGCAGTATTCGGTAGAGCGTGCGTCTTCTTGTCGACTAGTGGTAAAGCCAACCTGGTTATTGACCACTATATGGATAGTGCCACCAGTGGTGTAGGCACGCGTCTGCGACATCTGCAGTGTTTCCATGACCACACCTTGCCCAGCAAATGCCGCATCGCCATGCAAAATAATCGGGATGACCTGGTCGCGTGCGATGTTATTGCGGCGATCCTGGCGAGCACGCACCGAACCTTCGACCACCGGGCTAACGATCGCGAGATGAGAGGGATTGAACGCCAACGCCAGATGCACCTCGCCAGTTTCGGTCATCACGTTGGATGAAAAGCCCTGGTGGTATTTGACGTCGCCGGAGGTTTCAACCAGCGCCTTGCCTTCGAATTCTTCGAACAACTCCGCTGGATTTTTGCCGAGAATATTGACCAGCACATTCAAGCGCCCGCGGTGCGCCATGCCGATAACAATTTCTTTCGCGTCATAAGTACCGGCACGCTGAATCAGCTCATCCATCATTGGAATCAAGCTTTCGCCGCCCTCCAAACCGAAGCGTTTGGTGCCGGGATATTTGGAGCCCAAGTATTTTTCCAAACCTTCCGCTGCTGTTAAACGCTCTAACAGGTGCACTTTGTCTGCGACAGTATAGTCGGGCGCCGAACGCACGCGGTCCATGCGCTTTTCAATCCAGCTGCGCTCATCGGTGGCGACGATGTGCATAAATTCTGCGCCTACCGTGTTGCAGTAAGTTTGTTGCACGGCTTCAAAAATTTCTCGCAGAGTTGCTTCGTCTTTGCCGATGTACAGGCTGCCAGTTTGAAACACGGTATCAAGATCGGCAGTCGATAAATGGTGATAGTTCAAATCCAAATCGGGCACCGTCTCACGCTGCCACCAGCCTAACGGATCGAGATTGGCGCGCTGATGACCGCGTTGACGGTAAGCGCTGATCAACTGCACAACACGAACCTGTTTGCGCTCATATTCTGTGCTGAGCAGATGTTCACTTGGTTCTGGCTTTACGCCGCGCGAATGTTGTTTGGCCAGCAGCTCGAAATACTCACGCACGGTGGAATGCGGTACATCGTGTTCAGACCCGTTGACGCGCGGCAGGCGTTCAAAATAGCTGCGCCACTCAACCGGTACCGAATTGGGATCCATCAGATAGGCTTCGTACAGCTGCTCGACATAGACGGCATTGCCGCCGGAGATATGCGAGCTACGCCATCTATCCTGCATCGAGCCTTCGAGCATGAACACCACCTTTTATAACCGAGCGAACTATTGCTGAATGATAATACTTTTACTTAGCATGAAAACCCACCAATTTGCCTATAACAAACAGTGAGAAGCGCTGCTACTGAGCAAGCAAATGCGGCATAGCAAAGAAAGCCACCGTAACGCCACAGCGGACTAGGTAGCGCGCTGCAATAACATATTACGAATATGACCGATCGCCCTTGTCGGATTCAGGCCCTTAGGACACACTGCAACGCAGTTTTGAATGCTGTGGCACCGGAATACGCTGAATGGATCGTCCAACTCAGACAAGCGCTCTTCGGTCGCTGTGTCACGCGTGTCAGCCAGAAACCGGTAGGCTTGCAGCAAACCGGCGGGGCCGATAAATCGATCGGGATTCCACCAAAAGGAAGGGCAACTGGTAGAGCAGCAAGCGCAAAGGATGCACTCGTAGAGGCCGTCAAGCTTGTCGCGATCTTCCGGCGACTGCAGACGTTCAATCGCGGGCGCCGGTGTATCGTTGAGCAGATAGGGTTTAATCTTCTCGTATTGTTGATAGAACATTGTCATATCAACCACGAGATCGCGTACTACTGGCAAACCCGGTAACGGCCGCACGACCAGTTTATTGTTCTTCACAGTTTCAGACAGCGGTGTAATGCAGGCCAGCCCATTTTTGCCGTTCATATTAACGCCGTCGGAACCGCAAACGCCTTCGCGGCATGAACGCCGATAACTGATTGTCGGGTCTTGCGCCTTGAGTTGTTCCAGCACGTCGAGCACCATGACGTCTTTGCCGCCGGTATCGACTTCAAGGTCTTGCATGAACGGTTCCTGATCGGTGTCAGGATTGTAGCGATAGAGACTAACTTGCAGCATTGTAGTGTTCCTGCGAGGTGATAATGCCGTGTTCAGCTTGTCTGTCCGCGTTCGTGGCTAGACGATTTTCTGGAGGCATAGTGTGCCCTACGGCGAGGTAAAGCAACGCAGCGACGGTCGCAGACAGATAAGCTCGAAGGGAGCCCCACAGTGCTTCCCCTGCGGCGTCGCCTAAAGCGCCTACTTTGGTGCGCCCGCTTGACGTATGAATAATAACTTTGCCTGCTCGGACGCGTCTAGCAGAGAAAGCTCTGTGGAGATCTGAATACGGCACTATCACCTCGCAGGAACACTCAGCACTATCAACATCAATAGGTACGGATCATTGGCTCGAACTTCTCAACCTTATGCGGTTGCATATTGACCGCGCGTTTGCCGACGCGCTTATCGGCCGGGTAATACATTGAATGGCATAACCAGTTCTCGTCGTCGCGTTCTTGAAAGTCATCGCGAGCATGCGCGCCGCGACTTTCTTTGCGTTCTTCAGCCGTGATGGCGGTCGCCTCAGCAACCTCTAGCAGGTTTTGTAATTCCAATGCCTCGATTCGCGCGGTATTGAAGCTGGCACTCTTATCGGCCATGTGGGCGTTTTCTATGCGTGGACGCAAATCAGCCAACTTTTTAATGCCCTCTTGCATAAACTCGCCTTTACGAAACACACCAAAATAGTTTTGCATAATGCCTTGCAATTCGGTGCGCAGTGCGGCGACCCCTTCCCCACCCTGGCTCTCATTGACTTTATTAAGCCGTGTCATCGTCTGCTCAAGGTCCGACTCGCTGGCGTCGCGCAGAGCTATGCCCTCGCGCAGTGCGTTTTGGATATATAAACCGGAGGCACGGCCAAACACCACCAGGTCGAGCAGCGAGTTGCCACCCAGGCGGTTAGCGCCATGTACCGATACGCAAGCAATCTCACCGCAGGCAAACAAACCATCGACGATTTTGTCTTGCCCGTCGGCGTTGGTCGTTAATGCCTGACCGTGGACGTTGGTGGGGATACCACCCATCATATAATGACACGTCGGCACTACCGGAATTGGCTCTTTGATCGGATCAGCATGGGCGAAGGTTCTAGACAATTCCAGAATACCTGGCAAGCGTGTATTCAATACCTCTTCACCAAGGTGATCGAGCTTCAGAAAGACATGATCGGCGTTTGGTCCGCAACCGCGGCCTTCCAGAATTTCCAGCACCATAGAGCGCGCCACAACATCGCGACCGGCTAGGTCTTTCGCATTGGGCGCGTAGCGCTCCATAAAACGTTCGCCGTCTTTGTTAATCAAATAACCACCTTCACCGCGGCAACCTTCTGTGACCAACGTGCCCGCACCGTGAATGCCGGTGGGATGAAATTGCCACATTTCGATATCTTGCATCGGAAAACCAGCGCGTAGCGCCATGCCAACACCATCTCCCGTGTTGATATGAGCATTAGTAGTCGACGCGTAAATTCTGCCGGCGCCCCCGGTCGCAAACACCGTGGCTTTGGATTTGATATAAACGGTTTCACCGGTTTCCATACAGATAGCAGTCACCCCAACGATCGCACCATCCTGGTTTTTAACCAGGTCGACCGCATACCACTCGTTGAAAAACACAGTATTGTTTTTGACATTGCCCTGGTACAGCGTGTGCAATAGCGCATGACCAGTGCGGTCAGCTGCCGCGCAGGTACGCGCCGCTTGCCCACCTTTGCCGAAGTCTTTCGACTGGCCACCGAATGGGCGCTGGTAAATGCGCCCCTCTTCTGTACGCGAGAACGGCAGGCCCATATGCTCGCGCTCAACCCCAGCCTCAGGTCCGACGCTACCCATATATTCGATGGCGTCCTGGTCGCCGATATAATCGGAGCCCTTGACGGTGTCGTACATATGCCAGCGCCAATCGTCCTGCGGGTCCATGCTGGCGATCGCACAAGTGATGCCACCCTGCGCCGACACAGTGTGTGAACGGGTAGGAAACACTTTGGAGATAACGGCCGTATTAAAGCCGGATTCTGACAATTGCAATGCGGCGCGCATGCCGGCGCCACCACCGCCCACAATCACACCGTCGAAAGAAATGGTACGCAATGCCGCCATAAATCAGAATCCCCAGAGAATCTGGACGCCCCAGACAAAATATATGAAAGTCACAATAGCGCACACGAATTGCACAAAGAGGCGCAACGCCGTTGCCTTGGTCCCCATCAAGCGTGTCGTTAGATAATCGGTGGTCACACTCCACAGGCCGATCCAGGCGTGCGCACATAGTGACAACAGCGCCAGCAAGCTAAATACTTTGACGGCGTCATGCGCAAACAATGCCTGCCAGTCTTGAAATGTCAATTTCGATTGCAGTAACAAAAAGCCGGCAATAAAGAATGTATATGCCAAAAGCACAACCGCGCTGGCACGCTGAATCAGCCAATCGGATACGCCACTACGACCAAAACTGGTAATAGAAGTTACCATAGCCAGACTCCCGCCAATAACGCCAAAATCACAGAACATGCCAAGGTAAGTTGGGCACCAAGCACGCCGGCTTCGAGGCTCTCGCCGATACCCAGGTCCATAATCAGGTGTCTGACACCAGCCACAGTGTGGTATATCAGCGCTGCCAACACCAGCCAAATGGCGAATTTCACACCTCCCGAAGCCAAAACTTCCTGTAATTCGGCGAAGCTCTGCGCTGATTTGAGGCTAGCGGCCAACATCCACAACAGCAAGCCGGTGCCGGCAAACAGAAATACGCCTGATGCGCGATGCAATATGGAAACGGTGGAAGTGATTGGGAGCTTTGTGAGGTCAACGTTGAAGTTAACTGGTCTTTCTTTATTCACGACAGAACTCTGGCCCATGGCGCATGAATAGAGCGCGGTTAATTGAATAAAAAGTGCTGAAAAATGCCAGGGGCAGACAACGACGATGAGCAGCATTGACCAGGCCCCCGCCCCAATACCGCGCGAATTATAGGCGGATCATTTTTGAATTACAAATAGACAAAAGTCGAGTGGAAACCACTCAAGTTAAGGGCTAGCGTAAGAACAAATTGACAAAATTCCGCATCACCTTATGATGACGGGTTGAAATCTACTCGCAAGTTGTAACCCTAAAATTATAGGAGCGTGGAATGACAGATGCCAAAGCGAGTCTCAAGCTGGAAGGCCGAGACGCGATTGAATTACCCGTCTATTCGGGCACACTTGGGCCCGATTGTGTTGACGTTGGCGCGTTGAGCGGTAAAGGACTTTTTACCTACGATTCCGGTTTTGTATCCACGGCGGCATGCGAATCAAAAATCACCTTTATCGATGGCAACAAAGGCGTGTTGCTGCATCGCGGCTACCCAATCGAACAATTGGCCGAGCAGTCCGACTACCTCGAGACCTGTTATTTGTTGCTTTATGGCGAATTGCCCAACCCGGCACAGAAGGCAGAATTTGTCGGCACCGTCACGCGCCACACCATGGTGCATGAGCAACTGCGTATCTTTTATCAAGGCTTTCGCCGCGACGCGCACCCAATGGCTATTATGTGTGGCGTGGTCGGCGCGCTGTCGGCTTTCTATCATGACGCGCTAGACATTCGCGATGAATCGCACCGCGAAATTGCTGCCTTTCGCTTGATCGCGAAAATTCCAACGATAGCCGCCATGTGCTACAAATTTTCAATCGGCCAACCGTTCGTTTATCCCGACAATAATATGGGCTACGCGGAAAACTTTCTCCACATGATGTTCGGCACACCGTGTGAAGACAGCGATGTAGACCCGGTATTAGCCAATGCGATGGATAGAATATTTCTGCTGCACGCTGACCATGAGCAAAACGCATCGACGTCAGCGGTACGCTTGACCGGTTCATCCGGCGCCAATCCGTTTGCATGTATTGCAGCGGGTATTGCAGCCCTGTGGGGCCCCGCTCATGGCGGCGCCAACGAAGCAGTATTGGCCATGCTGGAGGAAATTGGCGACGAAAAAAATATCGATAAGTTTATTGAACGCGCCAAAGACAAAGACGACCCGTTTCGCTTGATGGGTTTCGGTCATCGCGTTTATAAAAACTTCGACCCGCGTGCGAACGTCTTGCGGAAAAGCTGCGATGAGGTGTTGGGTGTACTTGGCATGGAAAACGACCCGCTGCTTGCTATTGCCCGGCGGCTGGAACAAATCGCTCTAGAAGACGAATACTTCGTGGAGAGGAAACTGTATCCTAATGTGGATTTCTACTCGGGTATTATTCTGAAAGCCCTCGGTATTCCAACCAATATGTTCACTGTAATCTTCGCTACCGGCCGCACGGTTGGCTGGATAGCCCACTGGCACGAGATGATCAGCGGTGAATATCGAATTGGCCGGCCACGGCAGCTATATACTGGTTATCAGCAACGTGATTATGTGCCGTTAAACAAACGTTAGCTGATAAATTTGCTCTCTAAAGTCCGACTTTTGCAGACTTTTCTATTTTTTAAAGCCCGACTCCACCTGCTCGGCGCGCACCGCCGCCGATTCGGGAGATGTGTACAACTCCAGCGTAAAACCCTGCTCCCAGCGGTAGCACTTATTAATATCCTTGCCTTCGATACCGTTTAAGGCTTCTTTCGCCAGGCGCACCCCGGTCGGGCCGTTAGCCGCAATTTTGGCTGCAACTTCGCGCGCCGCGGGTAGCAGTTGTTCGCGGGGCAACACAGCCTGCAATGATCCGTGTTTAGCAACTTCCTGTGCAGAAATAGACTCGCCGGTAAACATGCAATAACGCGTTTTTTGTACGCCAACCAAACGCATCAGGTGTGTGGCGCCGCCGAGGGCCCCTACTTTGACTTCTGGCAAGCCAAAGCTCGCCGTGTCGGATGCGTAGACCATATCGCTGGCACCAGCAAGACCGCAACCACCGCCGAGACAGTGCCCCTCGACCACGGTGATCACCGGCACCAGGCAGTCGTAGATTGACTTGAATAAGGTGTACCAGCCGTGGTTGCAGGCACCTATGCGTGAGGCATCGGCGTTGAGTTCTTTCACATCGGCGCCGACACAGAAGTATTTTCCTGCGGCGCTAAATATAATGACCCGCACATCATCGCGCTCACCTAATGCGGTGATTTCGGCGGCGACTTCCAGCGTATCCTTGATAGCCAAGGCGTTAACTTTGGGATAATCAAGCTGCAGTTCAGCAATGTAGTTTTCAACGCGAGTGTTGACCGGCATGTGCGTGGCTCCTGGAAAAGTAGGCATGGATGAGAGTTTAAACTGTCATCATGTTAATCTAGCGGTACTGCATCTTACTATGACAATACTCTCATGAACGATTTATTTCGCGCCGCGGTGCTCGTCAGCCTGTACTGCCTGTTACTGTCGTCCTGCGATCAGCAAACTAACGAGCAAGCACACAAATCTGCAACGCCGATCAATGCCAGCGCGGAGTACGTTAGCAGCAGCGCCTGTAAAGAATGCCATGCCGACGCCTACCAACAATGGCGCAATTCTCACCATGATCTAGCCATGCAAGCGGCAACAGACGAAACGGTGCTCGGCGATTTTAACAATGTACAGTATGAGCAAAATGGCGTGACCAGCCGCTTCTTCAAGCGCGATGATCAGTTTTTTGTGCACACCGATAACGCCGCCGGTGAGATGCAGGATTTTAAAATCAGCTACGCTTTTGGTGTGCAGCCACTCCAACAATACTTGATCGACTTCCCCGACGGCAGGAAACAAGCGTTGAGTATTGCCTGGGATACTCGACCGAAAGAAAAGGGCGGCCAACGCTGGTTTCACCTCTACGGCGACGACAATATAGAACACAGTGACCCGCTACATTGGACACGACTCAACCAGAACTGGAACTACCAGTGCGCGGACTGTCACTCCACCGAGTTAGAAAAGAATTACAACTCTACCACTGGTCACTACGCGACGAGCTGGGCAGAAGTCACCGTGGGTTGTGAAGCGTGCCACGGACCCGCCTCGCAGCATTTGACATGGGCGCAGACGGAAAACAAAACTGAGAACGTGCCGCACAAAGGCTTTGCTACTGACCTTAGCGACAGCAGGCATCAAATCAACGGCTGCGCGCACTGCCATGCAAGGCGCAGCATTATTGCCGAGGGTTTTACGCCCGACAAACCCTTGTTAGATTATTACCAACCGGCCTTGCTCGATGCAGGCTTGTACCATAACGATGGTCAGATACTCGACGAAGTCTATGTATACGGATCGTTCCTACAAAGCAAAATGTATGACAAAGGAGTCACCTGTACCGACTGCCACAATGCCCACAGCGCGGAATTGAAAGCCAGCGGCAACGCCGTTTGCACGCAATGCCACCAATCGAATCCGCCGGCGAAATTCCCAAGCCTGCAGAAGAAATCCTACGACGCCAGTGCGCATCATTTCCATGAGCCAGACTCGGCGGGCGCGCAGTGCGTAGCCTGCCATATGCCGACCAAAACCTATATGCAAGTCGATGACCGTCATGACCACGGCTTTCGATTGCCGCGCCCAGATCTTAGCGCCGAATTGGGTACACCCAACACCTGCAATACCTGCCATGCCGATCAATCGGCTGACTGGGCTGCGACCCAAATCGAGCAACGTTTTGGCAAACAAAGAGCCCCACATTTCGCATCAACCTTTGCCGACGCACGCGAAAACACAACCGACGTTAGCGCCGACTTATTGCAAATCGCTGTTACTTCAGATCAGCCCGGTATTGTTCGCGCCACGGCTTATTCGTTAGTTAATGTCAATTCACCGGCCGCGATGCAGCAATTATCAAGCGGACTGCAAGACAGCGATCCACTAGTGCGCATTGGTGCAACTCGCGCTACCGAAGGTTTGGATATTAATAGTCGCTGGCAACTACTCGCGCCCTTGCTGGACGACCCGCTGCGCGCGGTACGCGGTGAAGCGGCGCATTTATTAGCCCCGGTGTTGAATGAACAAATCGAACCGCCTCAACGCGCAAGCCTGCAAAAAGCAGTTGATGAATATATCGCAGCGCAACTGCTAAATGCCGACCGACCGGAAGCACAAACCAACCTCGGCCTCATCTACGCGCAGACCAATCAACCAGGCAAAGTAGAACCGGCTTACCGCCGCGCCATTACGCTCGATCCAAGCTGGGTGCCAGCTTACATTAACCTGGCCGACTTTATGCGCGCGCAAGACCGCGACGGCGAAGGCGAACCGTTATTGAAAAAAGTAGTTCATATGCAGCCGAACAACGCTGAAATAAGGCAGGCCTATGGTTTGTGGCTAACGCGGCAGGGACGCAGCGAAGAAGCGTTGCGTAACTTGAAAGCTTCTGCGACGCTGACACCTCAGAATAGCCGCTACGCATATATATAC
>JBPCXM010000533.1:0-2634 GCA_051008535.1 Pseudomonadales bacterium
CTGATCGCCCTGGTGCAGCTGGCGAAGGCGCACGATGTGCCACTACGGCAAAGCTATGTGCGAGTCGCCAAACACGCCCTGATGATGTCGGGTCGCTACCGGCATGCCAAACAACTCAAGCGCGCTCGCCGAAAGGAGAAGTTTATCCAGATCCGATTGGGGCGGGTGATCCGAGACATATGTCGCCAGTTGCAAGAACGCCCAGAATTACGGCCAGCTTTTGCTGAGACCTTACGTAAGGCCGATGTCGCTTATCGCCAGGCGCGCCACAGCAAGGTCAAGCTCTACAGCTGGCATGCACCGGAAGTGGAGTGCATTGGCAAAGGCAAAGCCGACAAGCCTTACGAATTTGGTTGCAAAGTGTCGGTCACCACCAGTATCAACCGTGCACCGGGTGGTCATTTTATTCTTCATACCGGTGCGCTGCATGGCCGTCCTTACGATGGTCACACGCTCAACACGGTGTTGACCGAAATGACGGTATGGACGGGTGTGACACCGGAACGTGCGTACGTTGACCGAGGCTATCGAGGCCATGATTATCCGCATAAGCACAGAGTTTTTCGCTCCGGGCAGAAGCGTGGCGTTCATGGTGCGATAAAAAGAGAGCTCAGGCGCCGCAGTGTGGTGGAACCCATCATCGGTCACCTGAAGAGCGACGGCCACTTAGGGCGCAATTATCTTAAAGGCGAGTTGGGTGACAAACAAAACGCGTTATTCACCGCAGCCGGCTATAACTTCCGGCTGCTGCTGAAATGGTTCAGGCGGCTTTTTTGGGCCTGGATTCAGGTCAAGTTGGGCATTAGCATCGCCACAGAAGGCCTGTATTCCTTGCTAACGTCACATCCCGACTGCTCGGTGAGGAACGCATCGTGTGTTAGGCTGCAACACCAACATGGGAGAACGCGTTTAGCCGTTAGTTTTTAACGGGCGACTAACTAACCAAGCGCCTGACTGACGGTGTATATACTGTCCATCGGCTTCACAGATCGTTAATTGGCGTGACTCTTCATGTCATGCTGGCACCGTTTCTTGATTCCCCGCGGCAGTAAATCCCCATTGCAAATGCCGCAACCCATGCTAGCAGCATGAAGGTACTGTAGTTGGTGATTTCGCTCAGTGGAAGTACACCGGTGACCAGAAAGCCGTAAAAGATGGGATAGACAATACCGAAGAGGCCCAGGCTGACAGCGGCAACCTTTGCGCTGGTTGAGAGCCGGAACAGTGGGCGGGCAACCAGTAACCCGAACAGCGACCAGAGCCAGAGCCCCAGGTAATCGAAGTAGGTGGTCAGGCTGTAGGGATAGGACTGGCTGTTAATGGAGAGCAAGGTGTGCCCGGGCTCCTGGCCGGATGATCCTGCGGCCAGATCCTGGGCGGCCAGGGGAACGACCCAAAGTTCGGTGCCCTTGGTGATTAGAATCGCCATGGTGCCCAGCATCAGCACGATGCCGCCTGATACTGCGGCCAGGGGGTTAACGCTGAAAACCTTCCAGCAGATGGCGGCGAAAACCGCTGTAAGTGTGAACACCTGGACAATCTGGGTGACCCAGCTGAGAACAAAGGCGCCGTTGTTTTCATTCAGCCAGGCGACTTTCTCAGCGGCCGTGCTGCCAGCGGGGGCATCATAGACACCAAACATGCTCACGGCTGTGAATACGAAAAGGACGATAGCTGACAGGTATGCGGCTTTGTTGATTTGACTGTCCAGTCGAGCGGTAGTGCCCATAGTTAGTTCCTTTGAAAATGATTGTTAGCTGACGTACCCATTACTTCACTTTTTCCACAACGGCATTGATATCCAGATCCAGTTCTACCCGACGTCGATGATAGCGCCAGCCTTCCTCGGTTCGCTCAAGCTCATCGATATACCAGCCTGAGGCAACAAATTCATTGCGGGTTCCTTTTCCGTCCTTCAGAACAGTGAGCATGCGAACACGTTGCTGAGCGGTGTCACCGCTGATATCCAGTTCTGGTTCTGTGGTGACGTGTACGGCCGTCGTGGTGGCGTTGCAGCGTGCGGCAATCTGCTCGCGCCCGACGTAGGTTCCCTCGCCAACGATATTGAACTCCGCGTCCTCCGTGAAGAGATTGGAGTACGACGTGCCGTCTGCCAGGTCGGCATAGCGATTGTATTTGGCATTCAATTGTCGTATTGCCACATAGTCTGAAAGGTTTTGCAGTTCGTTTTTCGGCATGATATTAGCTCGTGAAGGCTTAAAAGTTATGCAGTGTTACCGTCTTCTTGCTACCCGTTGCCCAGTTGCTCATTGACCGCCCGCCAGGCTGCGTCGATAGCGCCGTCGAGGTAGGCCTTGTTTTCGGAATCTGAGTTGGCGATGCTGATACGACCAAAGGGCTTGCGGCCTAGTTCGTGGGGCGCCTCGCCTTCCGGCCATTCGGGGTCGTAGAGATTCATGTAATCGTAGGCGTAGCCGTGTGACCAGCGGTTGATGGTGATCGCTTCGATGTCCTGGTCGGCATCGAAGCCAAAACCGCCAAGCATGCCGGTCAGCTGCTCGCGTATCTCCCGCTCATAGTCCGCGAATGTTGTGGTATAGAGTTTGTGCCTGGCCTGGCGATACAGGTCCCGGCCACTCTGGCTGCCATTGTTTTTGTCGCTTGGTGAGGTCA
>JBPCXM010000534.1:0-2774 GCA_051008535.1 Pseudomonadales bacterium
CTTATTTCGCTTGCGGTCTGCATGCGTGCTCACCTGTTATATGTGCGAGCGTTAGAATAAGAAATTTAATGGTATTTTGGGTTGAAATTTACTCTGGTTAAATTGCGAGAACTACCATTTTTACTAAACCAGAGAGCTTGGCAGTTTTTTATCGGACGAAGTGAGAACCACCGCACAAAGCTATAGAAAGAATGTAAATAATTACCACTCAAATAGAGACGTACACCACATTATTATCACCCTTCGCAGTTTCCGAAGATAAACAGCAGCGAAATTCACTGTGCTGTAGCGCATGGACGTTCCTTAAATAGCGGTATGAGCAATTTGCACGAAAAATCGGAAAAAGCGCGACGCATTTGCAAGTAATCTGGTCTTTATATCAGGATATTTGCAAATCCTGTGGATTATGTTTGCTGGCCGCTGCATGTAACTCGATTACCTCGACGCGGTTGCGGCCGGCTTTCTTGGCTCGGTAGAGCGCCAGATCAGAGTGTTCTAAGAGCTGCTTGGCGGAGTTCGTATCTGCGGGGCGGGCGATTGCGACGCCGAGGCTGATGGTGACGTAAGTGTCCATCCCGGACGCTGTATCTGTATGCACTGGCCTTTGGCACCAAACGGCGTGGCGGACCCGCTCCGCAATCAGGGTCGCGCCGTCGCGGTCGGTATTTGGCAGTAGAATGACGAACTCTTCTCCGCCATAACGGGCGACTAGATCAGAAGGTCTATGCACAATGGAAGCCATCACGCCGCCGACTTGTTTCAAACACGCGTCCCCGGCTTGATGTCCGTAGGTATCGTTATAGCGTTTGAAATGGTCGATATCTGCAAATATCAATGAGATTTCGGTTTTTTCTCGATACGCTCGACTCCACTCAAGTCTAAGTGTCTTATCGAAATGTCGTCTGTTAGCGAGGTTCGTGAGGGCATCGGTACGCGCATGGCGGCGCAATTCCTCCTCGGTCGCCTGGTGTTTCTCTACCTCAGAGTTAACGGTGTCGAGGACGCGGTTATATTCCAGTTCCAGGTTGCCAAGGTCGGAGTACGGATTCACCTCGACTCGGGTAGTGAAATCCTTGCTGAGGTGTTGGGCGTGCATCGTTGCCGCGAGATCGTCCGTTTCCGATTTGTTCCCATGCTCCCCAAGGTTAAGGCCCATTCGCTCTATATTCGCGGTGGCGCGTAAAGGAAATACCCGTTGAATAAGCCATAGCGAAGCGAAGATCGCGCCAAAGGTATAACTGACAACACTAATCACGCCCAACAGTTGAACGAATAACTGATCTACACGTCCATCACCTGCGGCAAGGAATGCGGATTTGCTGAACAACGCTACTGCAAGCGTGCCCCACACACCGGGCAACAGGTGCACCGGAACGGCCCCGACTGCATCATCAATTTTAAGCTTGTCTAACAGTTTCAATCCAACCAGGCTAACCGCCCCGCCAATCGCCCCGATGATCGCAGCGCTGAGAGGCGAAACCGAGTTACACGAAGCAGTAGAAGAGACGAGTCCCGCCAACACACCCATCATAATGTGAGTGACGTTGGGGACCCCACTGGTTAACCAGGAAATTATCGTTGCAGCAACCCCACCGAAAGCGCCCGCGACGATAGTATTAAGAAAAATCGACGGCAGTAATCCGTTCGCAGCGAGCAGACTTCCACCGTTAAATCCAAACCATCCTATGACCAGGAGGAAGGTTCCGGCCGCGGTTAGGGTTAGATTATGACCAGCGAATGCCTCGGACCATCTTCCATCGAACCGACCGAGCCGCGGACCAATGACTATAATAGCGGCCAGCGCAGCGCTGCCGCCTACCGAATGTACGACGGTTGCGCCGGCAAAATCTACAAAACCTAGAGTTTCCAACCAACCACTTACACCCTCGTTGTTTTTACCCGCCCAGGCCCAATGACCAACGATAGGGTAGACCAAAGTTGCAGTAATCGCCGCCACGATCAGATAACCTGCGAAGCGCATGCGTTCCGCTACTGCACCGGAAATAATCGTAACCGCAGTGGCGCAGAAGCCTAACTGAAACAACATGAAGGCTTTATGCCATGGGCTGGGGCCGCTATTGAAAAAGAACCCGGAGGCCCCGAAAAGTCCACCCACGCTCGTGCCATACATTAACCCGAAGCCAAACAGTCCGTACAGCGTGCCAACGACGCAAAAATCCGAGATGTTTTTGATCGCGACACTAATGCTGTTCTTGGCGCGTATCAGGCCCGTCTCGAAAAAAGTGAAGCCCGGCTGCATGATGATTACCAGAACCGTGCACAACAACATCCAGACTATATCAAGACGGTCGTATTCCATAAGTAGAGCCCAGAGCTTGACAGCTGCATTGCATACTAATATAGCGTTTGAACAAAAACCAATACTCAGTACTCAAGTAAACCACGTAAGCAAATCTTTGCTATTCAGCGAGGTTTAAGCCGTTTAGATATCGATTCCCTTGCTTGAGGTTATAGACACTCCGATGTGGGGTATAAAGCAATAATGGTGGGTCAGAGCGTGTAGTCGAACAGCGAAAAATACTTTACAAGTGTGCATATAGAATCGAAAAATCAATGTATACACAAAAATAATATGCTCATATCCTATTTGCACATATCAACTAGTCTCTAGCGGCGTTTTTTTTCAGAGTGTCTACTATGACCCCAAATTAGGAAAAAGCGCGATTACTCTTCCTATGCTCTGGTCGAATCGGCGACAATTGGCAACCATGCCAAATTTAATGTCAGAATTAAAACGCCGCAACGTATTTCGA
>JBPCXM010000535.1:0-9680 GCA_051008535.1 Pseudomonadales bacterium
TGCAGACTTTGTTGTTGGGCTTCAGGGGTTTGGGGGGTTCGGTTGGTGGTGGGGTATCCGGCAGTGTTTGGGGGACTCGCCCACGCCACTATCAACTCGATGGTGACCCGGCAGTAAACGCCGATGAACAGTCTCTCAACGACTCAATTCTTCGCATCCGCCGGGACCGCGGCGTCAATCCGCCGCATTTTTTGAAATTGCGGCGCATACCGAAAATCACGGGCAGAATTAACATCCCCGTGATAACGGCCCACACTTTGGGCGACCTGTTCGTGCCATTCTCGATGCAACAGATTTATGCGCGAGAGGTGGCAGCGCGGAACCGGTCCGATCTGCTTGTCACCCGAGCCACGCGCGCGATTAGTCATTGCGAGTTCTCGCCCGAAGAGTTAGTTCGCACTTTTGACGACCTGGTGCGCTGGGTTAACGAGGGTATAAAGCCGGCTGGCGATGACCTTCTGGATACTGCCGCGGTTGCCAACCCGTTCTTTGGCTGCGAATTCACCGAGGGTGTGAGCGGGACGACACCGGAAGTGCTGAGAAGTGGGGCCTGTAGTCTAGCTCCTTAGACTACTCTTTGTCCTGGTCCGCAAGGGCCAGGGCCAACTCACGTTCGGCGGCCGCGAGTTCCTCTGACGTGGTTTGCTCCATGCTTTCGGCCAGCTCCAGCTTGTCAAAAGCATCCTGGTAGGCATAGAACGCTGGCTGAAACATAGCAAGTCCTTCGTCCGCATAATCGACGGGATCTTCGCCACGCTCTTCGATCTCTTCGACGAAACGTTCCAGTCGCGCAACCTCGCGTTCAGCCTGTTGCAGTTCACTTTCCACGCTTTCGCGCTCGGCTACAACAGATTGCAGCGATAGTTTAAGCTCATCGACTCGCTGAAGTAGTTTGGCGACCGCCGGCGGTTCCGCCTTCAGCGCCGGTTCTTGCGCGCTCAATTCGGAGGGCTGCAACGTTATCGCGGTTTCATCATCGGTTAGCGCTGCGGGCCGCGCAATGTTTTCGCGCTCACCGCCCAGAAACCACCAACTCAAGCCGCCAAGCGCAAGCAGGGACACTGCGAAGACAGATCTCAACTGCATCGTGATGCAATCATCTAAGCCAGCAGTTTCTGCTGTTGCGCGTGATTCAGCGTTTCATCCAACGATTTGCTGACCTTGTCAATGATTTCGTCAACCTGAGCGGTGTCGATAATAAGCGGCGGGCACAGGGCGAGGTTGTTGCCAGCCATGGCTCGCAAAATCAAGCCGTTCTCCTGGCAGCGCTGTTGCGCGTAAGCGCCAATAGCACCGCCGTCAAAGGCCTGCTTGCTCGTTTTGTTTGCCACCAGCTCTAATGCCGCGATCATGCCGACGCCGCGCACTTCTCCGACCAGAGGATGGTTGGCAAATTCTTGCAAGCGAGTTTGTAGGTATTCGCCTGTTTTTTCCGCATGCTGGTATATCTTGTCGCGCTCATAAATCTCGATGGTTTTCAGTGCGACCGCACAAGCCACCGGGTGTCCCGAGTATGTGTAGCCATGGCCGAAAACACCCACCTGGGCACTGGGTTCCACCATCGCCTGGTACATATCACCGCTAATAACGGCCGCACTAATGGGAACATAAGCTGAAGACATGGCCTTGGCCAGGGTCATAGCCGTGGGTTGGATAGCAAAAGTATCGGAACCCCAGGCGTTCCCGGTGCGGCCAAAACCGGTAATGACTTCGTCGGCGATCAGCAAGATATGGTACTTGTGAAGTACCGCCTGAATTTTTTCCCAGTAGGTTGCCGGTGGTACGACAACGCCACCGGCACCGTTGACTGGTTCGGCGATAAACGCGGCAATCGTTTCCGGATTTTCTTTGAGAATAAGCTGTTCCAGTTTATCCGCCAAGCGGCTGGCGAACTGCTCTTCGCTTTCTTCCTCAAGGCCCTGTCGATAATAATGCGGCGCGTCGGTGCGCAGCACTCCCAGCGCATCGAAAGGCAAGCCAAAATGGGTGTGCATCGGTGGCAAGCCGGTGAGCGCGGCAGCGGCGACGGTCACGCCATGGTAGGCGCGGTCGCGCGCAATGATCTTCTTCTTTTCCGGTTTGCCTATCGCATCGTAGTAGTAATGCAGCAACTTCACATGTGTGTCGTTTGCATCTGAACCGGAACTACCAAAAAATATCATCGCATCTTGCACGGGCACAATGCTTTTTAGCTTGTCGGCCAACTGCATGCCAACGTTGTGCGATTTGCCGCCAAACATGTGACTGAAGCTGAGCTTGCGCATTTGCGCGCTGCTGGTCGCAATTAATTCTTCGTTGCCGTAACCCAGCGCGGTGCACCACAAGCCAGCCATACCTTCGAGGTATTGTTTGCCGTGCTCGTCGTAGACGTAGGCACCCTCGCCACGGTCGAGAATTAATTGCTCCGTGGCCTTAAGGTTGGTGGTGGGGTAAAGTATGGAATTCATATGCAGCTATCCAAATCAAGGCGCAACTGCGGCCCACTACTGTTGGTCCGCGCAATTGTGCTGAATGTTATTTTTTGCCTTTAAGTAATCCCTTTAAACCTTCCAGTTTTTTCTGGTCTTCGGGCGAGATTTTTTTGCCCAGCTCTTCTTGTAGTTTTTCTTTAGCCATCTCTTTGGCCTTGCCTTGCAGCTCGACCGAAACCTGTTTTTTCACCTGCTGTAATACAGGGGTCAACAATGCCGTGGCCAACTCGTCGGGCGTTAGCCCCGTTTGTTTGTCGCCAATATTGGCAACGTTGATGGCGGGCAATGGCATTTCATAATCACCCAACTGCTCGGTTTTGAGGTCTACGGTGCTGTTAACGAATGTCAGTTTTTCGACCATCAAGCGCAAATCGGACTCGGACTCTGCCTCAGCTTCGCTGCTTTCATCGGCGGAGGACGATTTGCTCAAGTTATCCATAAGCGCCTGGATGTTGGTGTCTTTCAGACCCTTTTGTTCGGCTAATAGTTTTGCGCCATCGATGCGAACCTCATTGATGACGATCACATCTTCAGTGACGGAGGCCGGGTCGATATCGATGACTACGGTATCCATTTGAAACGCATTGGCTGGACTGAAGCCCTGCGGATTAGCAATATAAAGCCCATTCAGCTCCGCGCGCCCTTTTTGCAATTCAATATTGGCCGCATTTAGGCCCACATCGGTTAACGTCACCTGAGGTCCCACTGTTTCCACCGCGGTCTTGACGATGCTATTAATGTTCTTCAAGAACACGAATACGCCGATCGCTACGATTAACGCCAGCACCAGCACAATACCCAAAATAATTTTTACCGCTTTCATAGTGTTACTCCCCCGAGATTAGTTGACTTTATTTATCGATTCCGCCAATACACATATATTTAAGCTCCAGGTAGTCGTCCATCCCGTACTTCGAACCTTCACGACCATTGCCAGATTCCTTCATGCCGCCAAATGGTGCCATTTCATTGGAAATGATACCTTCATTGATTCCGACTATGCCGTAATCCAATCCTTCGGCGACACGCCAGATACGACCTATGTCGCGGGCGTAGAAATAGGATGCCAGTCCGAATTCGGTGTCGTTGGCCATGGCGATGGCTTCTTCTTCAGTTTCAAACTTAAACAGCGGTGCCACCGGGCCAAAAATTTCTTCGCGAAACACGCGCATGTCTTCGCTAACATTAGTGAGAACCGTCGGTTCAACGAAAGCGCCGCCCAGCGCACCGTGACCGCCGCCGGCAACGACACTGGCGCCTTTGGCGACTGCATCGTCGATAAATTCGACCACGTCGCTGGCGGCTTTCTCTGTGATCAGCGGGCCCATGGTGATCCCTTCTTCGGCGCCGTCGCCAAGGGTGAATTCTTTGGCAGCGGCAGCAAACTTGGCGGCAAACGCGTCATAGACGCCGGCCTGTACCAGCATGCGGTTGGCGCATACGCAGGTTTGCCCGGCGTTGCGGTATTTGGAAACAATAGCGCCTTGCACGGCGGCGTTTAGGTCGGCATCGTCGAACACAATAAAGGGCGCGTTGCCACCCAATTCCATCGAGGTGCGCTTTACCGTGCCGGCACAGCGAGCCATCAGTTGCTTGCCAACTTCGGTTGAGCCGGTAAAGGTCAATTTGCGAATGACTGGATTGTCGCAAAGCTCATCGCCGATTTCGCTGGTCTTGCCGGCGATCACATTGATCACGCCGGGCGGAATACCGGCACGCGCTGCCAGTTCGGTGAACGCGAAGGCAGATAATGGTGTGGCATTCGCCGGCTTACAAACTACGGTACAGCCGGCGGCTAACGCTGGTGCAATTTTGCGAGTTAGCATGGCATTGGGGAAATTCCACGGTGTAATACAAGCGACAACACCGACCGGCTGCTTAACTACTACCAGGCGTTTATCGTTGCTTGGTTGTGGAACGGTGTCGCCATACACACGTTTCGCTTCTTCGGCGAACCACTCGACAAAATTCGCTCCATAAGCGATTTCACCGCGTGCCTCGGCCAGCGGTTTACCTTGTTCGGCGGTGAGAATTCGCGCCAGGTCGTCCTGGTTTTCCATCATCAGCGCGAACCAGGCGCGTAACAATACGGCGCGTTGTTTGGCGGTTTGCTTGCGCCAGTCTACTTGTGCTTTTTCTGCCGCTTCAATTGCGCGCCGGGTCTCCGTGTGGCCGCACTTGGCGACTTGCGCCAGAACCTCACCGTTAGCGGGATTAGTGACTGGCGTCGTTTCGCCGCTGTCGGCATCGATCCATTCGCCATTGATGTAGGCCTGACCTTTCAGCAGACCGGAATCGCGCAACATCAGATTCATCGTTTTCTTGCCTCTACATTAGCTACGGGTTCTTGTGCTGAAGTGGACTCAGCAACGGGAAAACAAGTGTAACGTCTGTTTTTACTAGCGCAATCGATTTCGTGGTGTGAGTATTTAAGAGTCAAGTGTGGTTAACGAGGCATGACTCCTGCTCAATCATAAATATCCAACTCGTAGAAATTCCCATATTCCTTTTTCAGCTCTTCGTTTTCGCGATATGCCCAGCGGTAGTATTCCGCCTGTTCCAGGCCGTTGGCCGCGGCCGCATCGATAAGAATGGTGACATGCGGGTGCAACTGCAGTGCAGACGCGGGACACATAGCGGTCACGGGTCCTTCTACGGCGGCTTGCACAGCGGCTGCTTTGTGTTCACCCAAGGCTAGGAGCAGAATTCTCCGCGCTTCTAGAATGGTACCTATGCCCATAGTAATAGCCAAATGTGGCTGGAATTCGCCTGGCTTCAGCAGCTTGCTGTTGTCTTCGATGGTGCTCTGCGCAAGTGTTTTGATGCGCGTGCGTGAGGCTAAACTGGAGCCTGGCTCGTTAAAGCCGATATGGCCGTTGCTGCCGATACCTAGTATTTGCAGATCGATGCCACTGGCCTCTTCAATTTGCTGTTCGTAGCGCGGCCCTTCCTCACGCGGGTTGGCTGGTGCACAATTTGGCAGATGAGTATTCTCCAACGCAATGTCGATATGCTCAAAGAAACAGCTGTTCATAAAGTTGCGATAACTGAGCGGGTTGCTCGACTCGACGCCCAGGTATTCGTCCAAATTGAAGCTTTGTACCTGGGCAAAGGAAATATGTCCTTGTTGGTATAGAGCAATCAGACGTTTATACAGTTGCACCGGTGTGCCGCCGGTCGCTAGGCCGAGCACGGAGCGGGGTTTTTTGGCGACCAGCTCGGCAACCAGGGTGGCGCCTGTTTTGGCTATTTCCTGTGCTTCATCGAGAATGACAACTTCCATTGTGCTCCACTTGAGTATCAGTTAGTAAGCGTACCCGTCAATGTCAGGCGAGTGACGACTTAGGGTTTGTGCCGCGTACAGGATTGTTAAACTATCCCGCTTGACGGTTTGTGTAGCGATTTCCATTTCCGCTGTGCAAAACAAATCGCGCCATATTCCGGCTGCTGCAGTGCGGGTGAAAGTCGCTTGGCAATATCGGTGTCGAACCAGGGCACAATGTATTGGCCGAGACCACCTATCAGAGACATCCGCGGCGGCTTCGATTGTGAAAGTTTATTGCACACTGCACTGAGATACGCCGCACCGTCTTCGAGAATCTCGCTCGCGACCATATCGCCGTCTGCTGCTGCCGCAAACACTAGCGGCGCGAGCTTGGCATAGTGGTTGGAGGCTGTGCCAGCCATTTTTTCTATCATAGACGACAGATCCCCGACCGCGAGGTGGTCGCCTATGCGTTGTTCCAGCGAAGTCGCGGGACCCAAACCATCCGACGCTAATAGCACCGCCTTGCATGCTTCCAATCCCATCCAGGCGCCACTGCCTTTGTCGCCAAACGGAAAGCCGTGCGCGCCGCAGGTCAAGCTTTGCCCATTGACGTATGAATAGCCGCAAGAGCCGGTGCCGGCCACAATTACCGCACCGTCTCGTCCCGCGTGCGCGCCGAGGCAGGCAATGTGCAAGTCGGTGGCGAGAAACATGCGTCTAAAAGGGTGCTGCCACTCAGTAACCATGTCGTAGAAGCGTGGTAGGTTCACGCCGGCAAGGCCTATCCCCGCCACGATTCTTTGCATGGCATCGTCGCTGAGTCCGGCATCTTTAAGCGCCAGACGGCTAGCGTCCAGCACAGAGTTAAAGGCTTGTTCCATATCCTGAAACGGGTTAGCCGGGCCAGCCACGCCAGTGCCAAGAAATTCGTCGTTGGCCGTGACCAGAGTCGCACGCGACTTGCTGCCGCCACCGTCTATGCCGAGGAATAGTATGTTGCTGCTGATATTATTTTCGGCCATATTCACAACTCGTCTGTCATTGCACGTCAAGCAGCCAGCTCTGCATGCACGTCTTTTATAGAACTAATACTTTTCTCCTTTAATCCACATCGCAACAAAATCAAAATTTTCATCAACCAGCACGAAATTGGCTTGCTGACCAGGCTTTATATAACCCACTCGCTCCTCCATTCCCAGATAGCGTGCGGGGTAGCTGCTTGCCATGCGCACCGCCTCCTGCCAATTCACGTCTAACATTTTTATGCTGTTGCGCACGGCGTCAAGCATGTTCAAGTCGGAGCCGGCCAGTGTACCGTCACTGTTTACAAATCGGCCATTGTCGCTGTGTATGGTTTCACCGTTTAGTACAAAGGTGTTGCCGGTGGTGCCCACGGTCGGCATCGCATCTGTCACCAGAAATATTTTTCCTTTCGGTTTAGCGGCCAGCGCAACGCGCAGCGCCGCGGCATGAACATGATAACCGTCGACAATAATGCCGCAGTAACTGTGTTCGTCTTCCAGCGCAGCGCCTAGCATACCGGGCTCGCGATTGCCTAATTGCGACATCGCATTAAAAAGATGCGTAAAGCTGCTCAGTCCTGCGTCGAGTGCCGATCGGGTCTCCGCGTAGCTGGCCGCGCTGTGCCCACCGGAGACCAGCACTCCTGCGCCGACCAGGCGCCGAATGGTTTCGGTTGTGGTCAACTCGGGAGCAATGGTAATCAGCGTTTTGCCGCGCTGTAGGGAAGTCAGTAGCTCAATCGCTTCTTCGTCTATGTAGCGGAATTTGTCGGCGTTGTGCGCGCCCTTGCGTTGTGGGTTGAGAAAAGGTCCCTCCAAATGGACGCCCAGCACCCCGGGAACGCCCTGCTCGATAGATTCATCGACGGCAAGAATCGCTGCGCGCATCGTGTCGAAGTCATCGCTGATTAGCGTTGGTAGAAAACCACTGGTGCCGTAGTCCCGGTGCGCTTCAGCTATCGTGGCTATCGTTTCCACGCTAGGTGCGTCGTTAAATAATGCGCCGCCGCCGCCGTTGACCTGTAAATCCACAAAGCCGGGCAGCAACAGTCCGCCTGCCAGATCGAAGCGTTGTTCGACCTCCGCAGGAATTTGATGTGCTGGGCAGATAGTGGTGACTTTGGCATCGGCGATAATGGCGGCTTGGTCAGACAGCACGGCGTCGCCGGTAAAGATCTGGCCATTTACCAGCGCAGTTGCCCGATCATTGGCATTGGAAGATGGCATTAGGGCTGTCTCTTGCTTAGTGGTTGAAAACTAACAGGTGTTGTCTCGACAACGTTGTCAGTCTCGCATGCTTGGCACGCTATGTAAATAGGGTGGGGCGCGTCTGGTCAGGCAACCGTTGGCGCAGTTGCGGTGGAGTCACGAATAATAAGCTTGGGTCGAAAGCCCTGCTGGACGTCATCTTCCGCTTCGACATCGCTTTTTGTAGCGGGGTGCATTGCAGCGATCAGTAACGCCGCTGCTTGCCGCGCGATTGTCTTGTTTGGCTGGCGAGCGGTGGTTAGCCGTGGCCAGGTCTGGCGCGAAAAAGGACTGTCCTCGAACCCCGCGACGGACAGATCTTGCGGCACAACAATATCCAGCATACGCGCGGCGAATAGTGCGCCGGCTGCAATTTCATCGTTGGCGGCGAATATAGCGGTAGGCCGGTCCGGCTGCTCCAGCAGACGCAAGCTTCGCTGTACGCCGGATTCAAACTCGAACTTACCGTCAACGATTAACCGAGCATCGATTGCTAAACCGCTGTCTTGTAGTGCCGATTCATAGCCTGCTAGCCGTTCGCCGCTGGATTTGTGCTCGGGATCACCGCTGAGAAAAGCAATGCGTGTATGACCTAATTGAATCAGATGCTGGCAGATTTTTTGCGCTGCATAGTGATCGTCGACGAACACGGCGGGCGTGAACTTGTCCGGTGCCTCGGCCCCTGAAACGATTCTTGCAAATTTTATCCCTGCGTCCAGTAGCGCGCGAACGACTGCTGCATCCTCTGACAGCGGAGGTGTCAGTAATAGCCCGGCGACCCGGCCGTCGCTGACCAACTGCGATAACTCGCTAACAATAACGCTCGATGTTGAGTCACACGGGTGAATGACCAGTTCGTAGCCCTTGTCTTTGCATTCTTCCAGAATGCCGTGCTGGAGGTCTATCACGTAGTTGCTGTTCGGGTTGTCGTAGATAAATCCGATCGAAGCGGGCGCGCCACGTAATTGGCGTGCTGAAAGGTTAGGGCGGTAGTCCAGCGCTTTAATCGCGGTTCGCACTTTTTCTTGCAGCGGCGCGCTAACAGTAGGCTCATTGTTGATCACGCGAGAGACCGTTTTAAACGAGACACCGGCTGCCTTGGCGACGTCTTTTATGGTAACTTTCATCAACTTAGCGATTCAACACTTTAAGAGAGCTCCGTTAGTATAGTGTTTATAAGTTTTTATGACACCGTTGTCCGAGCAAAACAGATGTTAAATAAAAAGTAGGGTATGACCATTCCGTATTCGATATTGACATAAATGCTAGCAAGTAAAACTACTAGCGAGCGCAATTTACGTACGCAAGGAAAATTTAATGAATTTAGTATTGACAACGTTGTCCTGTTTGCGCACAATCTGATGACATCGTTGTCTTAATTACTTGACATCGTTGTCATGGCTGCAATAAGGTGACTGGGTTTGGGATTGCAGTCAAGATGATCTAGAAGTTTTTACACCCAATTCGTTCCTAGGGGGAGCATATGTCGGTAAAACTCAGAAACGCTATTCGCGCAATCAACCGCTCTGCGGTAGCTTCAATGGGGGCGCTGACGTTGGTAGGCATCAGTGGCGCTGCCGCAGCGCAGGAGCAAGAGCCAATGCTGGAAGAAGTGGTCGTTACTGGCATCCAGGGAGCCTTGCGCAAAGCGATCGACATGAAGCGTAATTC
>JBPCXM010000536.1:0-17913 GCA_051008535.1 Pseudomonadales bacterium
CACGTTTATCCGACCAGAAGCCCGCTTGGGACGCCGCGTACATACTCGTCATCAAGGTTGACGCACCGTCAACCATGGCAGCATCAACCACCTGGCCCTTTCCGGAAGTGCGCGCCTCGAGCAGCGCGCACACCATTCCGAACGCCAGCATCAAACCACCACCACCAAAGTCGCCAACCAGGTTGAGAGGAACCACCGGTTTCTCTCCCTGGCGGCCGATCGCATGCAGGGCGCCGGTAATGGCGATATAGTTGATGTCGTGTCCTGGCGTTTGTGCCCAGGCACCTTCCTGTCCCCAGCCTGTCATACGCCCATAAACCAGCGCGGGATTGCGCGCCAGGCAAGTATCCGGTCCTAAGCCCAATCTTTCCATTACACCAGGCCGGTTACCCTCGATAAGACCATCCGCGTCTGCCAGCAGTTTTAGAACCGCTTCGATCCCTTCTTCACTCTTCAGGTTTAGACATATAGAACGCTTACCGCGATTAAGAAAATCCAGTTTGGGATTCGTCCCCTGCTCAAACATGCCAGCGACGGGTCGGTCGACGCGAATCACATCCGCCCCGAGGTCAGCTAGTAACATAGCGCCAAAAGGGCCTGGGCCTAGCCCAACCATCTCGATAATTTTCAAACCATGTAATGGCCCCATGAGAGCTCTCCTATTATTCGTGTTTGTTTACCTTTTTCAACGCAATGATAGCCAACATTAGTGCGCCAGATGCGGGCGCACCTTATCACGGTATAGCTGCAGACACTGCCATGCGCGATCCAGGGGGACACCTCCTGCCAACGGATGCAACACCAGTGTGTAGTTTTCCGTACTGCTCATCCGCTGCACACACTGTTGCGGGGTCAAAATTTCATAACGTTTTTGGGCGCGTAAATCACTCAGGTTATGCACGTCTTCCTCGCTGGGTCGCGGCACGCCTGCCAGCTTCCAACTGCTATATTCCTGAGTTTCTCGCAGAAAGTATTCACCCAGTTCGGCCCACGCTTGGTCTGGATTCTCGTCAAGGAAAATCATGGAGTTTTCTTTCTGCGGGTAGATTACGAACCCTGTCTTACCGTTTTTCTCCAGTTCTTGGTAATAGAAGGCCTCCAAATCAGGCATCTCCATAGGAGGGTAGAACGGCAGGCCATATTTGGCGGCACGCCGCGCGGCACTCTTGCTCATACCGCCGACAAAGAACATGGGGTGCGGGCGACTTAGCGGTTTCGGGGTAACGTGAACCATTTTACCGTTGTACTCAAACGGCTCGCCACGCCATGCTTTTATCAAGGTATCAATCACCTCATCCATAAGTTGTCCACGACGGTTCCAATCCTTGTCCATTGCATGGTATTCGATGGGGCGATAGCCGAGACCCGCGACGAAACTAAAGCGACCACCACTGGCCAGATCAAGGACGGCTATATCTTCTGCCAGTCGAATGGGGTCATAGAGCGTCACTAGCAAGGCCGTGACATTGACACCGATTTTTTTGGTCCGGCCGACTATCATCGAGGCCAGGGTAATCGGCGACGGTAACCAACCATTACGCGCACAATGGTGTTCTTCAACAGCAACTACACTAAACCCATGCTCTTCGGCAAACGCTGCCATATCAAGCGCAGTTTGATAGCGCTTTGCTTCATCGCTGCTCTCGTCACACATTCCCGTCATATTCAGACGTAAAGCGGTATTTGCTGGCATGTATATATTCCTGTTGCCGGTCGAGGATAACTCCAAGGTTACACCTCAGCCGGTGTTGATGTAGTGAACCACCCTTTCTGCAGCTTGAGATGCATTGGACAGCAGATTTTCTGCATCGTAGTAGATGTTCATTCCGTCGGAAATTACTCGGGCAGCTCCCGCATCAACAGGAATGTCTGTCCAAGTTCGGGGAGTAACCCCAAACTCAATCTCAAGTCGGTAGTCTAAGGTGGTACTGCTATCGGACCCTAACATGGTGAACGCTCCTTCCAAATAGCGCCATTTTTAAGGTGCCCATCAAACCGGGGTAAAACAACATTGCGGACGTCTGAACACAAACGACTGCCGCTCAGCATACTTCACATTGTCCAGTTGGGATATACCTCAGTATGATGTCAGGTCATGCCGCCTTATTGTGTAAACATAGGTTCGCTATTCATAGTCATTGACGCTCATTTGCCAGAGTCTTAGACACTAAACTGACACTTTCTCAAATTAGAGCCTCACTCGGGTACTTTTTCGTCCGATTGAGGTTGAAAGATCTACTCTGAAAACAATACGCGTGTTGCTCAGCGCCTAATTGCATACTCAAACACGAGTATGACGCCTGATAGTCGTTACAAGCCCTCACATTCAAGCAGCAGCTGCTCAAAACGCTTGGTGTCGGCAACGATGGGCTGAAAAGGTTTGCGGGAACAGCCAACATCATAGCCCAGGGTTTTGAGTCCGAGTTTGATGCCGGGGACTACGCCAGACGAGATATTCAATAGCTCATAGATCACATCGTTGGCAATGCGCTGGGAAGCGCGAGCTTTTTCCAGCTCATTATTCTGCACACTTTGGTAAATATCTAGATAGAGGCGCGGCATCAGGTTGTAGGTACTGCCAATACCCCCCGCCATGCCCATGGCCAGCCCAGCAGTCAGCATTTCATCGGGACCGTTGAAAATAAGGGCCCCTTCGGCTTTGCGCATTAAGCGCTCGGCGTTATAAAAATTGGTTTCGGTATGTTTGGAACCGATAACATTGGCGTGTTTTAACATCTCAACCTGCGCTTCAATCGACAGGTTACGACCAGTAGTGCCGGGAATGTTGTATAGCAAAACGGGCAGCGCACTACGTTCAGCTAGTTCCATATAGTAGGCGATGACCTCATCCTCACTGTAGTTGAAGTAAAAAGGTGGCGTGGAAGATACTACGTCATAACCGTTTTCTGCCGCGAAATCCGCAAGCGACCATGCATCGCGTGAGGATAATGCGCCTACTTGTGCGATCAGCGCAACGCGACCCTTATTCACCTCAGAGACGTAACACAAAAACTCGCAACGCTCAGCGATGGATTGCAAAAGTCCTTCTCCAGAGCTACCGCCAACGTAAAAACCCTGTACACCCACTTCAATCTGCCGCTCGATCAACGCCCCCGCCCTGTCAGGACTGAGATCACCGTTGTCGTCAAAGGGGGTGATAATAGGAATAATAATCCCGTTAAGCTTTTTGCTTGATGTCATGGTTTCAGTACCTGAATAAGGGAAAACGCGACATCCAAAAAGTACGTGGATACACGTGAGAACACAATCAATGCCAATCGCCCATATCGTTCACGGCTAGTAAATAATAATTTATTTTATTTTACATTGCAACAATGGAATAATTTATTATATTGTGTAGTATGTGTTGTGTATTAACGGCGTGTATTATCCGCCGCTGCGATGCGTGATTGCGCCGGGACTACCCTGGCACTTCAGAGAAGGTGAATAGTGCGAGCACAACAACAAGACCTTTTGGCAAAGCTAAAGCTACAGTTGCCCAGCATGACGAAGGTGTTAAAAATGGTGGGTGAGTTTGTTCGGGACAATCCTGAGCAAGTGGTTTATTGCACCATCAATGAAGTGGCCGACGAAGCCGGTACCAGCGTTGCCAGTGTGATGCGGTTTTGCAAAGAACTGGACTACACCAGTTTCGCCAGTTTTAAGTTGGCGCTGGCCCATGAGTTGGCCGTGCAGGTCAAGGATGACAAGTCCGGCAGCGAGCTGAAAGACGAAAAGACGTATGCGGCGCAACTAAGTGAGCAATTGTGCGACGTGATCCAGATGACCACGCGCTTGATTAAGTCGTCGGATATCGAGGAGGTTGCACAAGCTATCATAAACGCCAAGCGCGTATTTCTTTTTGGCGTTGGCGCCTCTTACATACCCGCCTCTTTTATGAACTACAAGCTGACGCGCCTGGGTATAGCCAGCAGCCTTTCAGCGGACGACCATATGACCGCGATGGCGGTCAACGCCAGTGGAGCGGACGGCTTACTGCTGTTGTTTTCGAGTTCCGGGTCTATTCGTGATTCGATAGGGCTCGCGGAATTGGCGAAACAACACTCGATACCCGCCATCGCCATTACCAGCCGCGTTAAGAGCCCTCTCGGTCAGGTTTGTAATCGGCAACTCGTCGCCATGGGTTCAGAATCGCCATTGTCCAGTGGATCGCTTGAATCAAAATGCGGGCAGCTGGTGGTGGTAGAAATGTTGTTCGATGCCATATGCCGCATAAGTGAATCCCATGCCTCAAGAATTGAAAGCGCTGCGGATGCCGTGGTCGATAAACAATACTAATGAATAGTGATCCGACGCAGCAGCTATTAAAGGACGGATACACTATCGTCGAGGACTTTCTCGACGATTCCTCAATAGCGTCCATCGCTGAAAAGGTACAGCATGTTCTCGGCAAGTTATCGAATGAACATCGAGAAGCTTTTAAAGCGACGGGGAGCCTGTTAAACCTGAACAATTATCCGCAGTTTGCCGAGCTTATCGCCAATCCCAAAGTGCAAGAGGTGATGCAGCAAATAGGATTCGATAGCTACCGTTGGTTGTCGGGCTATTTGATTTCCAAGCCGCCGCAATCCCCGCCCCTCTATTGGCACCAGGACTGGTGGGGTTGGAGCCATTCTGCCAGCTATAGCGACAGGCATTTCGGGCTAGGATTTATGTATTACCTGACCGACACTAGGCAGAGCAATGGCGCACTGCGCGTCATCCCCGGGTCCCACAGGAATTGGCATTCCTTGCACGATCTGCCAACGGCACACGATGAAGACCTGGCCAGTGCAAAAGACACCGATCACCCCGCTTTTCAATCGAATACCGACGAGCGCGTCATAGAAGTCAACGTAGGAAGTGTCGTTATCATGGACAGCCGTCTGCTGCACAGCGCATATGCCAATGCCAGCGATAAAGAGCGATCGTTAATCACGCTTTGGTATTTGCCGGATTTTGATCGTATTCCAGAATCATTTCAAAAACGCTTTATGATGATCTACCGGCAGGAAAATCTGGATGTAGATATTGAAAGCGAAAAAGATCTGTCTCCAACAGATTGGCCGAGCGATGCCCATCGCAAAGTAGCACACCTATTACCCGATTATTATGGCACCTCGCAGCCGGAGCGCTGGGTACGAAGCGTAAGCAAGGAAATGATGGTTCGCTAACCTCAGCGGAGTCATACCGAACAGCCTGCACCGTAGGCATCACTGATATTGAGCGTCTTCCTCTGTGTTCCTCACCCAACTCATCAACTGCTCGCGCATTGAGGCGAGAACCGCGGGATGCCGCTCGGCCAAATCAATTGACTCTGCTGGGTCGGCGAGTAAATCGTACAACTCCCAGGTTTTGCCAGCATTACTGCTTAAGAGTTTGAAGCGATTATCTGATAGCGCGTACTGCAGCCGTTTGCCGTCCGCGTCATATTCCACGCCGCGCATCGGCGATTGAAAGGCTATTGATTCAGGCCGCAGTGACTCTTCGCCGCTGAGATACGGTAACACATCAATGCCATCCAGCTCGGGTTGAGCAGCGGGTTGGCTGATGTCAGCCGCCGCCAATAGCGTGCGATAGATATCGCTTGTAGACATAGGTGTCGTTACGCTCCTTCCACCCGACAGCTTTGCCGGCCATTCAACAATGCCCGGCACCCGTACCCCTCCCTCTTTCAGCTCAGCTTTTTTTCCGCTAAACGGTCCGGTTGAATTGTAGTTGTGTATATACGACGGTCCGTTGTCGGAGTTAAACCACAACAGCGTGTTCTTCGCCACGCCGAGGAGCCGCAATTCATCACGCAAGCGGCCAACTTGGCGATCCATCGCAGTGAGCGCGCCGTACCAGTGCTGACCTTGCATATCTTGCTCTGCGTACGTCTTGCGGTCTTCGTTGCCGGCAACCACGGGTGTGTGCGGAGTGTGAAACCAGATAACAGCCAAGAAAGGCTGCTTGCCTTTCGAACTACGTACAACAAAATTCAGCGCGCGGTCCATCACAATTTCGGAGATGTCACCTTCCAGCCACTCATCGACCATCTGTCCCGGGCCGGTCCAGAAGTGATCACGCCAGCGGAAGCCGTTGCTGCGCTGCCCCTTCGCGACTGCCTCCTTTTGCAGAAAGCGATAATCATCAGTAGCGTAATCCCCACCCACATGAAAATAGGGGTTATAAGTGGGCATCATGGATTCGGTGGAAAAGCTCTCGTCAAAACCGTTTTCCCAAGGCGGTGAATAGTGCTCCGGACTGGCCAGATCGCCTTCGAAGTACCTTTGATTAACGGTTTTGCTCAGTTCGCCCACATGCCATTTACAGAAATGGCCGGTACGATATCCCGCAGCTTTTAGAACTTCAGCAATAGTGATTTCACCGTCGGGCAAATGGCCTTGGCCTGCCCATTCGATGCCGTACCGAAACGGATGCCGGCCAGTAAGCACGCTACCCCGGGTAGGGGAACACACCGGCGAGGCCGCGTAAAAGCGATCCAGACGAACACCTTCTGCAGCCATAGCATCGAGATGTGGCGTTTTCACCACAGGATTGCCGTTGTAAGCGACGTCACCCCAACCTTGGTCGTCGGACATGACCAGAATGATGTTGGGCCGCAATTCCTTTTCAGCTGCCCCCTCCGGCTTTTGCGCCGCTGCAGCGACTTGGGCAACACTGATAGAAACGAAGAGGAACGCTATTAATTGGCTAAAGAACAAAGTAGGGAGCCCCTGAACAAGTCTAAATTTTACCCTCTACCTGCAAGTCACTATTCAAGCGAGCCTTATACGCGGCATGGGCCTCCTCGTCGATTTCCACATCGGCGCGGTAGAAAATGAATCCCACTGCCTTGCGATCGCGCTGGCTGCAGTTAGCGTTGGAGCGGTGAATGGTCAGGCTATGATGCACGAGAATATCACCTGCTTCGGCGTGCATCTGCTGCTCCGCCTCAACGTCCGCTTCACACCAGTCGCTAATGCCCTGGGAAAAACCCAGCACGGCGGTACGGCCGTGGGGGCGTATTCCTGCCTTATGGGAACCGGGGACATAAGCTACCGCACCATTTTCTCCGTCCGCGTGCCCGAGTGACAACCACATGGTCACCGCGGCTTGCGGCTTGATCATAAAATAGTAGCCATCCTGATGCGCCGGGGTGCCTTCGCCTATGCCTGGCATCTTGTTGAAGTACTGCGTATTTTTCAGACTGACCGGGCCGCCCAGCAGCGTCTCGGCCAAACCGACCACTTTGTCGGCGTTCGCCAGACGATGGAAGTAACCGTCAAACTGATTGAGCTGTTGCACTTGTTTAAGGGTCGATTTATCGTCCTTAGTCTCATAGAACACTTCGGTTGCAGGCAGCGTCGGCACTACTTCCGTAATAAATCGCGCCGTCTCGGCTTGCAGCTTAGCCAATTCGTCACCTCTGAAAAAGCCACGCTGGGCAATATAACCGTAGCGATCAAAGTCCGTCTTTAAGTCTGGTGTCTCCGTCATACAAATTCACATTACTCTTTAAATTCAACTAGTTAAAAGTCTAAAGGCGGTATGCAACCCATTGTTTTGGTGACTGGCTGTTTCGAATAAAAATAATAATATATATTTTTCTTGACTGCAATGATAATTATTTTTATTATTTCGCGATCATCGGCAATACTTCGCTTGTTCGTAGTTGCGAGATTCGGCCGCTGGGGGAGTGTCCTTCCATCATTAGCATAAGAGGTAACATATGAACGTTAAGCGCTTAGTAAAACAAATACGTCTAGCGTCGTCGAGCGGAGCATTAGAGCAACATGATGTTTCACGGTTAGTTCTGAAGCTTGCGTTGGGCTTGTCGGTAACTGCTGTCACTTTACCAACGACGTCTATTGCACAGGAAGAATCACCAACGCTGGAAGAAATTATCGTAACCGGGTCGCATATCCGCAAAGACACTTTTTCGTCGTCGTCGCCCGTGAGCGTTGTCGACGCCGCGGCCATCGAAGGTATCGGTGCGGTGAATATCGGCGAGTTGATGAACAGATTGCCATCGGTGACCGGTGACATTACCGGTTCCAGCGCTAACGTCAATGATCCACAGAGTAGCGGCATCAACACGACGGCACTGCGCAATCTGGGCTCTTCCCGAACGCTGGTCCTCGTCAATGGCCGGCGTTACGTGTCGGGTGTTTCGGCCGGTGCGGGTTACGGGGTAGATTTGAATACCATCCCCACCACAATGATTGAGCGCATCGACGTACTCACCGGTGGCCAATCAGCCGCCTACGGTTCCGATGCGGTTGCCGGAGTTGTCAATATCATCACCAAGACTGATTTTGAAGGCGTCGCGTTGGATGTTCAGGTGGGAGAGTCTACTGAAGGCGATCGCGAGAAACAGGACGTCAGCCTCACAATTGGTAAAAATTTTGATGACGGCAATGTCTGGTTCTCTTTCGGGCATTCCAATGATGAGGGCCTGCTATCTAGCGACCGAGAATTTTCAGAATTCAGCCAGCGTTCAATCGATACTGATGGTGACGAGCTGTTCGACAGCCTGGCGTTCGAAGGGTCGTCATTTATTCCTGAAACTCGGCTTATTGGTCCCAGCATCAGCATAAAAGGCGATGGCTCACCATTTGATGGCGGCCGTGATATTGCCACATCGGACCGCTTGAACTTCAATGAATTTCGGTCGCTGCAAATTCCGTTGCGGCGTAATTTTGCCGCCGGCGGCGTCACCCTGGATATCAGTGAGAAAGCCAAAGCAATCGTGGAAGTTAACTATGCGCAAGTTGAATCACGGGCGCGCTTTGAACCGATTCCGCTGAGCGTCGCCAATGATGTGTACAGGATAAACCGCGGCGGCACATCTGGCATGGACCTGGCCACGCATCCGTTATGGGTGGGTAGTTCGGCTGGTACACAGCTTCTTGCCGATGGGGCGACCACGCTGGACGATGTGACAACGTTTCGTCGTACGGTAGAACTCGGCGGCCGCGGTTCGGGAAATACGCGTACCACTTTCAGGCTTGCAAGTGCCTTCGACTATGAGATCACCGATAATCTGTATTTCAATCTATACGGCACCTACGGTGTCACAGAACAAAACCAAACCGATTTCGGCGATATCAACCTTGAACGCGCGCGCCTGGCGCTTGATTTCGAGCCCGACGGCGCCGGCGGTTTCCAATGCGCCGACCCCGTTGCCAGGATAAACGGCTGTGTCCCTTACAACCCGTTCAATACGGTAGATAGCGTCGCCGGCCAGGCAGGCATCGTGGACATTTCTCCAGCGGCTGTCGACTATCTTTCGGCCGCGGTCGGCCTAGAAGGTGAAGTTGAGCAAATGGTAGTGTCCGGTGTTTTGTCCGGTGACTTGCCATTCAGTGTCGGCACCACCGGCGACAATATTGGTTTCGCGGTCGGTGTGGAATACCGCGAAGAGCAAGGCGAGGAAACGCCGGACGGACTGCGCCAAAAAGGTATTACGCGCGGTTTTAAAATCCAGCCCACCGGTGGTGAATTCGACGTGGTCGATATTTTCGGCGAAATAAACATCCCCATACTGCCACAATTAAGTCTGGATGCAGCGTTCCGTGTCGGAGATTACTCCTCGGTGGGGAGCACCACTACATGGAAAGTCGGACTGGATGCGCCTATCAATGATTCGTTTCGTATTCGGGCAGCGACCTCTACGGCGGTGCGCGCACCCAATATCAGCGATTTGTTTGCTGGTGCCGTGGCCAACGCATCCTTGCAGACGGACCCCTGTGGCGATATCACTAACGCTGACGGCGGTAATATCGCCACCAACTGCCGTTCGATAGCGGCGATTCAGAACAGGATCGATACCACGGGTGCTTTTACTTTGACCCAGGTAGAATCGCAGAATATCCTCAGTTTCAATAGCGGTTCCGAAGAAGTCGGGGAGGAAGAGGCGGATTCGTTCACCATCGGCGTGATTTTTACGCCAACGGCGGTAGAGAATCTGTCAATCGCCGTGGATTTCTACGACATTGAAATCGAAGACGCGATCAGAGTACCGACCGGCACCGAGGTGCTGGCCCGCTGCCACGATGTTGACCCGGCTTCTTTTGACCCGACCTGCGGTGGCCTGGTGTTCAGGGACCCCAACTCCGGTCCGGTACTCGACGTCAATGGTATTGCGAACAATGAAGATACAATTGAGACCAGCGGTTTAGATTTGGAAGTCTCTTACGTTCTTGATGTGGGCCCGGGTAGTTTGTATATGGGGCTTGGCGCGAACTACCTCGATACCTACGAGGTGACTGGGCTGGCGGGTGACAAGCAAGACTTTAAAGGCGAAGTGCTTTTCCCGGAGCTGCGCTTTAACGTGAACCTTTCCTACGATCTGAATAATTTCAACGTTTACACGCAACTGCGTTACTGGGATGAGACTGTCGACCGGAATGACGACAATCCGCATAACTCCGACTTGAACGAATTCGATTCGATCGTGTATGTGGATTTACGCGCCAGTTTTCAAATCACCGATTCATTCAACGTGTATATTGGTACCAACAACCTGTTCGACGAAGACCCGGAAGATATGGGCTTTACCCATAAATACTTTCAGCAGGGCACCAATACCAACGGTACGGCCTTTGATACGACGGGGCGTCAATGGTACGCAGGGATTAAATCAAGCTTCTGATGTCGATGCAAAAGCGCTAACAAGTAGTCCTTTTACGTGGTTCCGAAGTGAGTGGTGGAGCCACATTTTTTTCTAGCTTTTTGATGTGCAAGTCGAGTGGTTCAGGCGTGTAGATTTAGGCGAAAACAATCGTTGGAGAAATTCGTGGGTTGGCTAAAGACGCTTGCGGTAGTGGTTCCATTAGTAGCCGGGCCAATAGTTTCGCAAGCGCAGACCAGCACGCTTGACTGGCAACAGCTCGCAGCGCTACCTGCCGGCGTTGGCGGCGAAGAGTCGCACCCAAACATCGCTTTGGCTGGATCGTTCGTCGGTGTTCATAATAACGCATTGATTATCGCCGGCGGGGTACGCGTCCCTGACTCTACCGGGCATGAGCCTGGGAACAATAATGCCGGTAAAATATATTACGACAAGATACGGGTGGCGACTCGCGAGCCACTGACCTGTCGTGAAGCTCAACACACACTGCCTGAAAAGCGTGCCTTCGGCGCTACGGCAAGTCATGCTCTGGGCGTGATCGTTGTCGGTGGCACTGATGGCCGTACAACGCACAATGATGTTCACCTTCTGCGCTGGAACAACAACGCTGAACAATTAAGCGTGCTCGAGCTACCGGCAATCCCTAACGGTTTCGCAAAAGGTGGCGCAGCGGTTATTGGTAATATTCTCTACGTTATGGCTGGTAGCAATGGGGACTTGTACGCACTGGATCTGTCGCGTATCAAAATGGATGCGAATGGAGTTCCGCTGGCCGAGGATGGGGTAGCCCTGATCAAGGTGAAGCAAGACCTTGCCGGCAGACCCGTCAATCCTTGGCAACAACTTCCGTCAATACCACAGACTGAGGGCGACACCCCCCCCTCCTCTGCCGTGGCAGTCGTGGCCCAGAACGACGGCCGTGGCGACCGACTTTTTGCGATCGGCGTGAATCATGCAAACGGGGTCTGGGCATTTAACCCAGATGCCGAAGACGCCGCCGAATCCTGGGTGCGCAAAGCGGATGTCGACATTGATGGTAAAGCGGGTAGCGCTATTGCTTTAGGGCAACAGCATATTTTGCTGTTGACGGGCGCTAATGATCAAGCCCTTGCGTATAACGCGATTACCGATGCATGGACAAGCTATCAGAATGCTCTGCTCTTGCCGGAGGGCGGCTCTGCCATTGACAATGGAGAGCGCACGCCCAGCGTCATAAGCCAGGTCGTTAACTGGAACGATAGTATCACTCTCATCGACCCTGGGAACAAAGCGCGTTCGGCGTCTATTTGGAACGTATCAGTGCAAGGCCCGGAACGGAATTTCGGCTGGCTAAACATGACGGTGCTTTTTATATACTTGTTGGCAATGGTGATGGTAGGCGTCTATTTCGCGTTCAAAAACAAGAGCACCGACGACTATTTCCGCGGCGGCCAGCATATCCCCTGGTGGGCCGCGGCCTGCTCGATGTATGCCACGATGCTTAGCTCGCTGACCTACGTCGCCTTGCCGGCGCTGGTCTACCGCACCGATTGGCTGGTCTACCTCGGCACTATAATGATCCTAGTGGTGGCACCGATTGCCATCTATATCGCCATGCCGTTTTTTCGCCAGATAGATGCCACCAGTGCCTACGAATACCTGTCCAAACGCTTCAATATGGCGGTGCGGCTGTTCGCTAGTGGCTTGTTTACCCTGTTCCATATCGGCCGCATGGGTATTGTGATGGCGCTGACGGCCCTCGCTCTGGCGGCGGTCACGCCACTGGACGCCTGGCAATGCGTGCTGATTATGGGGGTGTTGTGTTTGATCTATTGTACCCTTGGGGGTGTTGAGGCGGTTATCTGGACTGATACCATTCAGACGGTTGTGCTGCTTATCGGGGCGCTTCTCTGTTTTAGCTACATCCTCAGCGGAATCGATGGGGGATTCTCCGGCTTTATCGACAGCGGCATGGCAGCTAACAAATTTACTATGGTGAACCTGGATTTTGGTCCCGGCAGCATTACCACCCTGTCAATCTGGGTCATCGTGCTGGGTGGCATCGGTCAAAATCTTTCCAGCTACACGGCCGACCAGGCTGTTGTGCAGCGCTATATGGTCACCACCGACACTAAGGCAGCGGCGCGTTCTATTTGGGCCAACGGTATCATGGCTGTTCCCGGTGCACTGCTGTTCTTTTGCATCGGCACCGGCTTGTATTGTTTCTACCAGTCGCAACCCGACAAGCTAGACCCTACCATACAGATTGATCAGATCTTCCCGACCTTTATTGCGACCGAGTTACCGGTCGGCATCGCAGGCCTGATCGTCGCGGGAATTTTTGCCGCCGCTCAATCGACCGTCTCAACCAGTATGAACTCCCTTGCCACCACCCTGGTCACGGATTTTATGCGCCCCTTTAACGCCTGTCGCACCGAGAAGGGCTATTTGAATGCAGCGCGCGCGTTGACTTTTGCAATGGGCGTGCTGGGAACATTGGCGGGCCTGATCTTTATCAGCCCGGAAATTCGCTCGCTGATGGAGGAATACTTCAAGGTCATCGGTATGTTTATGGGCGCGCTGGGTGGGTTATTTGTGCTGGGCGTTGCAACTCGCAAGGCCAATGGCCTGGGCGCGATGGTGGGTATTTTTGCCGGTGTCGGTTTGATGCTATTGGTGTGGCAAAAGCAGTGGGCGGACGGTTACCTGTTCGCTACCATCGGTATCCTTACCTGTCTGCTAGTGGGTTATGTAGCTAGCTTGTTGCTACCATCAGACCAGCACGATCTGGAGGGTTTGACCTTGTACACTATGCGCCGTGACCAGCCTGGGCTGGCTCTTTAGATAGAGCGTGGCAGGCGAAGCGATAGATGTTTAAGAATAGTATGAAGCCTCTGCTTTGTTTCGGTGAGCTGCTGATTGATTTTCTCAATTTCAATTCTGCCTTTGAAGGCGGCTATGATTTACCTGAGTTTCGCCAATACCCGGGTGGCGCACCGGCAAATGTCGCCGCGGCCGTTGCTTTGCTAGGTGGTGACGTAAGGTTTTTAGGGCAAGTCGGGGCGGATCGATTTGGCCGCTTTTTGATTCACGCCATGCAGCAAGTCAATGTTGACACGCGATATATCAGTATCCACCCAACGGCGCCCACAGCATTGGCTTTCGTTTTTCTCGATGACAGCGGAGACCGCAGCTTCGAGTTTCTTCGCGAGCAATCCGCCGATGTGTTAATGACGCCGGGTGATTTGCCGGAAGGTGCGTTTGCCAAGACAGGCATCTTCCACTTTTGCTCCAATACACTAACCGATAGCCACATTGCCGACACTACCGAAGCGGCCATTAACATCGCAAGGGCGCAGGGTGCAGTCATCAGTTTTGACGTCAACTTACGCCATAATTTGTGGCGTGGCAAAGAAGCGGAGTTTACGGTCATTCAATCGTTTTTCAAAATGGCGGATATTGTGAAGCTGTCCCGTGAGGAAGCCGACTGGTTGATTGAACGCGGACTCTCCCGTGATAAATGGTTGCAATCGGCGACAGCAGTGTGGATTTCTGATGGAGGTAAACGCATAGAAATACTGAGCGCGAACGGACAACAACAAATGCAACCGCCTCAGGTTAGCGTCGTTGATACCACGTCCGGTGGCGACGCTTTCACCGGTGGTTTACTGCATGCGCTAAGCGTTCTCGGTCCGGAATCGCTGGATAAACTCGATGCACGCCAAATTGAGCAAATCACTGGTTTTGCAGCCACCTGCGGCAGTATTGCCGTGAGTCGAACCGGCGCACTGCCGGCATTACCGGTATGGGACGAGGTAAAAGAGCAATGGCCATTTTAACAATAGCCTGTATTGGCGAGGCGGCTAAACCGTGAGATCTGGTGCAGAAAATCCACAACACACCTGTCGGGCAGCAGAGCAGTCTAATGGCGAGAAGAATTTCTATAACCGCGGATTTCTGATCGATCACATGACTCAGATACTGAAATTTTATGACCCGATAGTAGTCGATAGTAGCGGCGGCTATTTTCAAAACTTCCATGATGATGGCAGCCTGTTTGACACTGATCATAAGCAATTGGTTAGCAGTACCCGCATTCTCATCAACTACGCCTTATGCGGCCAGTTCTTTGGTCGTGCCGACTATTTGGAGATAGCACAACACGGTCTGGATTACATTGAGCAGGTGCACTGGCAAGAAGATAGTCAGTCTTACGCCTGGACGATGCGTAACCATCAACCGCAAGACATGACCCAGCAAGCCTACGGCTACGCGTTTGTATTGTTAGCCTACGCCGCTGCACGTAAAGCCGGGATAATTCTTAACGATGCGCCTTTGCTGCGCACGTTTGAGTTACTTGAGCGGCGTTTCTGGCAGAAAGGGTTCGGCCTTTACGCCGATGAAATCAGTGCAGCGGGTAAACTCAGCGATTATCGTGGCCAGAACTCCAATATGCATCTCTGTGAAGCGATGCTGGCAGCCTATGAAGCGACCAATCGGAAGTTCTTTTTAACTCGGGCCATATGCGTGGCAGAGAATATTTGCCAACGCCAGGCGGCACTCACCGCCGGCTTGATTTGGGAACACTACAGCACCGATTTTCAAATCGACTGGAATTACAATAAAGGCGATCCCAAAAACCTCTATCGCCCTTGGGGTTTTCAGCCGGGTCACCAAACTGAGTGGAGCAAATTACTGTTAACACTGCATCGTCATGCTCCACAAAGCTGGATTCTCGATCGCGCTCGGGATTTATTCGACCGTGCTTATGCAACGGCCTGGGACGAGCAACACGGCGGTTTGATTTACGGCTTCGATGATCGCGGCGACTGGTGTGATGACGATAAATATTTTTGGGTGCAGGCTGAAAGTTTTGCCGCCGCTGCTTTGCTGCATCAAACCACTGGCGAACAACAATACCGAGACGCTTACGACAACCTATGGCAATACAGTTGGAAACACTTTGTTGATCACGACCACGGTGCCTGGTTCCGTGTGTTGCGGCGCGACAATAGGAAGTATTCGAATCAGAAAAGCGTGGTAGGTGCCAAATGTGATTACCATACCCTCGGCGCCTGTATGGAAGTACTGCGCGGCATGTGTAGCGAGCACTTGGTGGCAAAGAATTGAGTGCCAGTGGATCATCTAAGAGAAGGATGCAATCGATGACACCAGCAAATAAAAATCTGGAGCAAACGCTGCTCACGCGATTGGAACATGCGCTGATTGTTTCATGCCAACCCGTCACCAATGGCCCAATGGATAAAGTGGAGCATGTAGTCGCCATGGCGCTGGCAGCACTGGCGGGAGGAGCTAGAGGACTACGAATAGAAGGTGTGGAAAACGTGCGTGCGATGGCGGCTGTCACCGACGCTCCTATTATCGGTATCGTTAAAAAAGACATGCCCAATAGCGCGGTACGCATTAGCCCACGTGTAGAGGATATTGTCGCATTGGCCGAAGCCGGCGCTACGATCATTGCCTTCGATGCTACCGACCGCCCACGCCCCACACCAAGCGCGGAACTGCTCAACGCTCTGCACCAACACGGCTGTATTGGTATGGCAGATTGTGCGACCTACGAGGAAGGAAAAACAATGGCGGCACTGGGTTGCACTTTTATTGGCAGTACCATGTCTGGCTATACAGATGAAGGCGATACCCCGATCGGACCGGATCTGGAACTTATCGAACGGTGGTACGCACAAGGATTCAAGGTGATAGCCGAGGGTCGTTACAATTCACCTGAACGCGCCGCTCAGGCTATTGAGGTGGGCGCACTCGCGGTGGCGGTTGGTTCAGCGATCACTCGGGTCGAACACATTGCTGGCTGGTTTGCAGACAGTATTGGCAACGCCGCTGTAAAAAAACCCGAGGGCCGAACGTGATCATTGCACTGGATATCGGTGGCACCAAAATCGCCACGGCACTTGTAGATGGGACCGACATCGTCGAGCGCCGTAGTGCAACCTCTACCGTGCTGAATGATTTAGCACAGCTTTTACCTACTATTAGCTCACTGTGCCAAGATTGGATCAAACAAGCCGACGGCGTCGGGGTTGCTTGTACTGGTAGGGTCGGCGATAACGAAGTGCATTTTCTAGCGGCCGGCGCCGATAAAATCGTGCCGCTAAAAGCGCAACTCTTCCAGGAATTCGGTTTGCCCGTGGTGATGCTGAACGATGCATGGGCCGCAGCGTGGGCCGAGTACTGCCTGGGCAATCATACCGATGCGAAAACTCTAGTCTATATTACTGTGTCAACCGGTATCGGCGGCGGCGTTATTCAAAACGGCAAGTTGCTTACCAGTTCAACCGGCTTCGCCGCCCACCTTGGTCATGTGACAGTACCGCGCGCCAACGGTAACAACCTCCTCTGTACTTGTGGCCGATTGAACTGCGCCGAGGCCGTCGCCTCGGGCTCCGCGATTGGTCGCCGGGCTAGTCAGCTGCTGGGCCGCGAGGTGAGTTGTCGCGATGTGTTTACGCTTATCGATAGTTGTCCCGAGTTGGACCCCTTATTAGACGACTGCGCTACCGCCGTGGCCGAGCTAATCGCAAACGTTACGGCGATGACGGGGACTGACGTCGTCGTAATGGGCGGTAGCGTCGGCTTGGCTGAGGGCTTCGCTTCGAGGGTATGCGAGGCAATCGCCGCATTACCTGATCTATACCAGGTCAAACTGTGTTCACCTGCATTGGGTAGCGATGCTGATCTCGTCGGCGCCGCGCTCGCAATTCAGGATAAGTTGAAGCAGATTTGAGCATAAAACCGCTTCTTATAGTGTTAGTGGAAGACGGTGGCGCCCTCCTCTACAAACGGTGGAATGGGTGTTGTCAACTTACTCCCCCACCCTTCAGAATAGTGCAATGACAAACATAATCACAAGTTACAAAGGGCATCGCTTCCCTGAAGCCGTCATCAGTCACGCGATTTGGCTGTGTTAAAGATTTACTTAGAGTTCCATATAAGGTGGAAGAGTTGTTCGCTCTTAGAGGCGTGGTGGTAAGTTATGAAGCTGTCCGGCAATGGTGCCTTAAAGCTTCGCAGCTATGGTACGGCCCTGAAACAGTTATCACCAGCGTGAAGTCAGTCCCAGCTATCGGGAGTTAGCTAGGGTCAAGTGGCGTCCCCTAGGGGGTTCGAACCCCTGTTACCGCCGTGAAAGGGCGGTGTCCTAGGCCACTAGACGAAGGGGACGCAGACCTCAAAAAAGGCAGGCGACATTGTACATAAGGCGCGCCAGATTTCAAGCAGAATGTGCCGCGTGAAGTCGGCTGAAACGGACGATTACAACCGTAGCGCCACAATGACGC
>JBPCXM010000537.1:0-8256 GCA_051008535.1 Pseudomonadales bacterium
TCGACGAGGAGTTTCTCGCCGCGTCGCTTAAGTTTATGGACAAGGCCAAGGCCAACAACAAGCCCTTCTTCGTCTGGTTTAACTCTACCCGCATGCATTACCACACTTACGTTAAAGATGAACAGCTGGGCAAATCAGGCCAGGGCTTTTATGCCGACGCAATGCTGGAACACGATGATCATGTGGGCCAGTTGTTGAAAAAGTTAGACGATCTTGGTGTCGCCGACAATACCATCGTGGTGTACTCCACCGACAACGGCCCACACTACAATATGTGGCCCGATGGTGGCATCACGCCCTTCAGAGGCGAGAAAAATACCAACTGGGAAGGCGGATTTCGAGTACCGGCCATCGTACGCTGGCCAGGCAAGATAGGCGCTGGCAAGATCAGTAATTCGATTATGTCGCACCAGGATTGGGTGCATACATTGATGGCGGCCGCGGGCGACGACAAAATCAAACCCAAACTGTTGCAAGGCCATCAAGCTGGCGACAAGAACTTTAAGGTACACCTCGACGGCTACAACTTCTTGCCGCATTTAACCGGCCAGCAAAAACAAGGGCCGCGCAGGGAGTTTTTGTATTACAGCGACGATGGCCAGTTAGTTTCGGCACGAGTTGGTGATTGGAAGGTGGTGTTTGCTGAGCAAAGAGCGCACCGCTTCGATGTGTGGCGGGAACCGTTTGTTTCGTTAAGAATTCCCAAGCTATTTCACTTGCGCCGCGACCCTTTTGAGCGCGCCGATACCGATTCCAACGCCTATAACGAATGGTGGACGCGCAAAGGGCCCGCGGGCTTGGGTCTGGCCATGGTTGAGGTCGGCAAGTTCGTTCAGTCGTTGCATGCATTCCCACCGCGGCAACGACCCGCCAGTTTCACGATAGATCAAATAATGGAAACGGTACCTAAACCTAAGAAGTGATCTTCTGCAGTGCAGAGTAATTAGGTTGATCAATAGCAAGCTGGCCGGCAACTGTTAAACGCAGGTGTTCGGCCAGACCTGCCGTGTCCAAAGCCAAGCCCGCGCGCAACTTCTCAATCAGTTGACGGCGCAAATCAGTCAACGAACCACGCTCCCCTAACAACTCAGCCAGTCGTTGCCGCTCTTGCTCTTGCAGCTCTGGGCCGATGTTAATCTCGCGAGAGACGATGTCCAGCGCGTTGCCCGCTACACGAGCAAGAAACTTCACTCGATCTGTTGTGATTGCGGTGACTTCTTCTTTTAAAAACGCCGCCACACTGACAAGAATCTCAGCCGACGTCGGTAACTGGGTATCGGCGACAAGCTGGTTGGTGGGCAGCGAGTAGTCACCCGGAATCAGCAAATTGACGCAATCCATCTGCGCCTCGGAACTGCGGCGACCAATGGCGGGCCGTTCCACACTGAGGTTGGTACCCGAGCGATAGCTTTCTCCCATCCGTAAGCAGGTGACGGACCACCAGAATGAACCGAACAGCTGCCAGAAATGCAGATCCTGAGCGGAGAACTTCATGGTGGACACAGACCGGTAGCCCGCCAATAGATCATCTGTATTGCCAAACCCTCCTACTGCAAGTTGACTGTTGCCAAAGCGCCAGGAATTCACGCACAGCCAACCAAGATCACGAACCGGGTCGCCGATGTGCGCCAACTCCCAGTCCAGAACGGCGTTGATCCCCTGCGAGTTGACCATGAGGTTGCCGTTACGAAAATCACCGTGCACTAGACTCATGCGCTCAGTTGTTGGAAGGTTGTCGAGCATCCAGCGCGCGACATAATCAATCATCGGCTGCGCCGTATCGAGATTGCGATACAACCCCCAGGTTTGGCGTACTCGATCTTGTGGCGTGACCACCGACAACAATTCCGAGAGGCCCGCGGCTTCGTAATCCATGCTATGAATGCGCGCCAGAATCTCACCGCATTGACGTGCCAGCTTGGGGCGAACACCTGCCAGTGACTCTGACCGGACAATGCGCGAACCCAGAGTTTCCCCCTCCAGCCACTCCATTAGGAAGCCAGCGCCTAGACCATCCTCCGGGCTCAATAGATAATGGATCGCAGGTGCTGGAATGCCGGCGGCAGTAGCTAACTGCAGTAACTGGGCCTCCGCTTCGAGGCCAATACTATCTCCTTCGAGTGTACCCATATCCTCGCTAGCACGGCGCAGTGCCAACGTCAGTTTTTCGCCATCGATTCTTGCCCGGATGCGGTAGGTCTCCTGGCTGGCTCCTGCCGTTAGTCGATCACAAGCCAACAACGATTCAAAGTTGATAACGCGTTGACGTAAGACGGATTCCAGCAGGCTCTCAAAGCTAGAAGTCATCCGGTTTTGCCACTCCGTGCCGACCCAAGATATCGAGTTGTGCATAAAACCAGAACTGCACCTTGGCCAATCGATTAGGCAACTCGACGCCACAGGGTAGTGTTAAGATTTGTGCAAAATCACTGGTCAAGGCAATTCCTGGAGAGATGTGTGATGGATGACGTAAGTGAGTCGTCCCTCGTTAACTACGCAGGTCGTCGACCCCTACGAGGCTCTCAACGCGCGGCCAAGAGTTTTGCTACCTAAAACAGGAGCAAATTCGTTGCCAATCCAAACGGACTCACCATTGATCAACACCCTAGATACCACGCCATCGGAACGATTGACCATTTGCTGGTGCTCTATCAACTCGCGGTACTCCAACTTTCTTTGCGGGTCGCAATCGTGCTGCGCCAGCGCTTTGGGATTGATCATGGTAATGTCGGCTTGCGCGCCAATATCCAGCGTGCCCACATCCAGGCCAAAGAATTTTGCCGGTTCGCTAGTCAGGCGTTGCACCACTTTGCTAACGGTTGCTTGCGATTGGTCATTGGCCAATTTCAATGACATAAGATTGGCATCAAAGAATGCCATGTTGGTGATATGAGCGCCGGAATCGTTAAAGCCGGGCATGGTGTTCTCGTGCAATAGTAGGCCCAAGGTCGCCTTGTTACCGACATTGCCAATGTCGATCCAGAAGCGAAAGTTTTTGTCATACTCGCGCAACATGTGCAGCATGAATTCGGCATCATCGCCAATAGGTTTGGGGAACTTGTCGAATACTTCTTTTTCAGCATCGCTACGTGCGTTTGCAGCGGCGCCGTTTTGGTAAGCTTGCAAGCGATCAAACACTTGTTGGAAGTTTTCCCGCTCCCATTCAGGAATAGGGGCGCCGTCGAAAATCATACAGTCGAAATCCCGCATGACCAGATTGTCTGGTACGCCCAGTTTGGTTTTCAGGTGAGAAAGGTTCCAACCGCTGCGGCCATGGGCCCAGTCGCGACGAAATTCGTCGATAAAGGCAGGGTCGTTAAGTAATTCACGCCGCCCCTCTACGTCGTCATATTCTTTGGCGATTAGCTTGCACGTGCTTTCCATTTCTTCGTACAAGGGACTGACGATGCCGTCGGACCAGACACGGAAGTTAGTGCCCAGCGCTTGAAAATGCATATTGCCCTTGAACAAACTGCTGTTGATGAGTTTGGCGAAGCCGAGAAACATGTTCGATGCCTTAGGCATTAAGGCGAATTCCATAACGCTCAGTGCAGAGGTTTTCAGGGTTTTGCCAAACAGGCGGCCACTGGTAAAGGCAAAATACAAAAACGCCTTAAGGCGGTTTTCTATGATAGGCGTGGTTTGCCACACGCGGTTGCGATCCCGCACCACTTGCAATAAACGCTTCATCTCGCCACGAGGGGCGAACTGAGTGGGTATGCGCTTGTCGGTATTCGGGTCGTTCGCCATGTAGTGAAACGGCAAGCCGTCAGTACTCATGCCCATATAGCCCTCATCCAGCGCCTGATCTAACAAGCCAGCCATTTTTTCCAATTCAGTGTCGGTTGGCTTGCGGGTCACGCTGGCTTCCAAACCCATCACTTCTACCCGTAACATTGAGTGCGGCACAAAAGCGGCAACGTTAGGGCCCAGGGGCAGATGCGCAAAATGCTCCATGTAATCGGCGGTGCTATCCCAGGTGATGGCATCGACGCATTTCGCCAGCACGGCTTTGGGTATATTTTCCACTCTGGTAAAACAATCAACTATCGGATTTTGCTCGCCCTCTATTTGCTTGCCAAAACAGGTGCCCAAACTGCAATTTCCTACCAGTACGGTGGTTGTGCCATGGCGCACCACTTCGGGAAGGCGCGGGTCCAGGTCGACCTCGAGATCGAGGTGAGTATGAATGTCCAACAGGCCAGGCATTAGCCACTGGCCTTCACCGTTGATCACTTCGGTGGCCTGCTCGCGCGGCAACGACAATCCTTTGGCGACGATTTTGCCGTCTTTCAGTGCGATATCAATATGCTGCGGCTCGCCGCCGCTACCGTCGAAGACCAAGGCTTCGCTAATCAAAGTATCCCAAATTGCAGCCGTCATACTACTTGCCTCGTCAATTATGTTCGCTTGCTGTGTTGCGCCTTATTGTACAACGATAGGGGTTTTTCCACCTCAATCAGACGCGAGTCACTTACATTGTTGGCTTACTCGTCGTGAACTATGACCACCGCTAGCAAGAATTATTGCTACAGAGCACAAGCAACTAGCTGTAACCGACAACTAAATAAGCCTTGCTGATCAAAATTGAGTTTTACGTTGATTGATCGTGGCTTTTCATAACGATGCGGTATATGTTTCGCGCTACGAGCTATCAGTGTAACCAAGAGAGCAGCAGATGATAAACCGAACCGATAACACTCCCGTTATTGTCGGCGTCAGCCAACAGACATGGCGCGAACCAGATACGACACGAACCCCGATAGATGCGCTGCACGAGGTCGCGACCGCGGCACTCACCGATAGCAATAGTGATAAGCTGCTTGCCTCTATCGATGCGCTGGCCATGGTCAGGTTTATCGCCGATACCAATCCCGATATGGCCGCCCTGTTCCCACGCAATCCAGGCGAGCTGCTGGCGCAACGATTGGGCATTGACAACGCCCGCATCTTTCAAGCGACTATTGGCGGCAATACACCGCAGCAGCTAGTGAATCACTTCGCTCACAAACTCGCCACTGGCGAACATCAGGCTGTACTCATTTCAGGTGTAGAACTGTTGGCAACACTCTTCTCCGCGCTGGGAAGTGGAGGCGACGTTTCCGCCTGGCCCGGTGAAAAGACAAGCTTGCCAACGACCATCGGCGAGGAAAAAGACGGTCTTACTGCAGCAGAGAAGCTCCACGGTTTGTACGAGCCTATTAATACCTACCCATTGTTCGAAACCAGCCTGCGCCATCATCTGGGCGTTAGCGCCGAAGAACATAGCACATTGATTGCCGCGCTTTGTGGCAACATGAGTACTATTGCGGCCAACAACCCATACGCCTGGTTCCAGCAGGCGCGGAGTGCCGCAGATATCGGCACCGTGACCGACAACAACCGCTATATCGGTTATCCCTATACCAAGGCGATGAATGCCCGGTTGGCGGTTGATATGGGTGCCGCATTGATTATGACGACCGCAGGCAAGGCGCGCGAGCTAGGCATAGACGACCGTCAGTTGGTCTACCTGCGCGGGGGCGTCGATGTGAATGATATCTGGTATCTTAGTGAGCGCCCTGCATTGCATGAGTCGCCGGCGATTTGCCTTGCTGCTAGCACCATCTTGCCGCATGCAGGCGTATGCGTCGACGAGATCAACCATTTTGATATCTACAGCTGCTTTCCTAGCGCTGTCCAAGTGGCGTGCAATGAAATCGGTATTTCACCGCTGGACCCACGCGGCGTCACCGTGACTGGTGGACTACCTTACTTTGGAGGACCCGGCAATAACTACTCCTTGCATGCCATTGCCGAGATGGTTGCCAAGTTGCGCGGCGAAGAAAGCAACCATGGCCTGGTAACGGCCAACGGGCTATACCTTACCAAGCACTCCCTAGGCTTGTATTCAACTGAACCCAGCGAGCAACCATGGCAGACAATAGATAACAGCAAACTTCAACAAGAGATAGACGATGCGCCACGCCGCCAACTGGCTGCCGACCCTACTGGCAATGCGACGATAGAATCATTCGCCGTCGCCTTCGATCGCAATGGACCAGTAAAAGGTATCATCATTGCCGAAAATGACAAGCGAGAGCGAATTGTCGCCAACACCCTCAAGAGCGAAGACGTGCTGTATCAACTCATCGAACAGGACCCGATTGGCAGCGGCGGCAAAGTGCGACGCGACGGCGAACACAATATTTTCGAGTTCTAGCCGTCAGACTTTACCCAATACCTGTGGATTGTGCGCAACAGATTCAAGCCCGGAATGGCCATTGACACTCATTATCACACCGGCCCTGTCTTCGCGGTCACTCAATCCGGTGAATGGTTTTACAAAGAGTACCCGGACAAAGTCAATAAAGCCGGCTCCTATCTGTACCAGCCCGCACACTCCGTACACACTCTGATCGTCGCCGCAGACGCCAAGGAAGATGCCATGGTGTGGTTCTCCATTTACGGCAGCAACGTCAATATCGATGATGACAATAATGTTACTAGCATCGTCGATGCCAAAACCGTCCTTGGTGCATACCGCATGCTATGTGCTGCTGAGGGTAAGAGTTGCGACAAGCTCATCGTTTTTGGCGAGTAGTCACCTATGTGACTACTCGGGCTTGCGAAACTTCAACGTAGTGCGATTCGATTCGCCGATTGCTTGCATTTCCGCTTTCAGTTCAGGATTATCACGACTGCTCGCGAAGCTTGGCGGCAGGCGCCAGACGATATCTGCATCGCCGGGTTGGTCTTTTTCATTGGCGTTAATGTCGCTGGCATCCACGTATTCGAACCCGGCCTGCTCCATGCGCTCAATAAGAAACGCTTTTTTAAGATACCCTTTGGAGCCGTCGGCCCATGCGTCCGGTTTGTCGCTGCGTGCCTCGTGCTGCACAACGCCGACGATGCCCCCCGGTTTTAGTACACGTTGGGCCTCTGCCAACGCCGTAGTCAAATAGCCGCCATCGTTTTCAAACCGATTGAGGTTATGTAACGCACGGATAAACAACACGGCGTCGACCGTACCTGTCAGGTCGTCAGGCACGGAACCAAACACGGCGGCTGACACCGCGGCAGCATCACTGCCCCGCCAAGCTTCCGCTTCAGCCGCCCAGGTTTCGGCCCATGTTTTCTTCGCTTCGATGTCTTCTTCACTGAAGAAACCAAACTTCGGGAACATATCCAGCGCGTAGTCCACACCGATTAGTTTGCCACTAGCGCCAAGGTAAGGAAGTAGTATTTGCGTGTACCAACCCTTACCAGGCAAAGCTTCGAGTACCGTCATGCCGGGGGTGATGCCAAAAAATTCTAGCGTTTGCTGCGGATTGCGGTACACATAACGCGCCTGCTTCTCCGCCGGTTGCGCGGCCAATATTGTCGCCAATTGTGCGGCGTTGTTGCCTGCAGGTGCTACATCAGCAGCGGCGGCGGGCTTGATATCGGGCTCTGCCACGTCGACAACGCTGTCATCATTGGATTGCTGGCCGCAAGCAGTCAGTATCAACACGGCCACTAGGTTGAAAAATCGATTCATTAGCTTACCTCCAATTCGCTGAGGTGCGAATGATAACCTAAAGCCTTCCGCACTGCCCGAAGTGTAACCGGATAGCTTACTGCACCCCAAAAGCGCAAGACAGAGCAGCAGAAGATGGACACATGCAATCAAACGGCGGAGTGTTCAGGGCGCGTGTCGCATCAAGGGCTGAAACAAACCATATTTCCACTTGCGCATAGCTAACACGAGAGTCACACCGTGGCGATCGGAAATGGGGAGCGCCGCATCTTCATTGTTCAACTCATTGAACTCCTGCGCCAGCCGCTGCATCTTACGCTGGAACTCGCCATTGGAGGGTTTGGAGAGCATGCCATTCAAAACCAGTAAGTGTTCATCATCGCCTTTAAACTTCGTTTTAAAGTATTCCTGGCCGATCTTTTCCCGAAAAAAACGCTGAATAGGGCCGCGCTCGCGCCAGGAAAAGTTGGGTGCGATAAGTAATTTAATGCGATTCGCTGGCAACAGCTCAATAATACGGAGCGTGTCTAACTGCACCAACTTACGAATACACTCCGGCTCGGATAATTTATAGGTGGTGATAATATCGGTGAAGGTCCAGCGATTGAGCACGCAGACCGTCACCAGCAACAGCACCAAATCTTCCGCGATCTGTTGTTCCTGCGCTTCGCTTAACCGTTGAATGCGTTTTTGCCGTTCATTCATTTGCTGAACGAGGTCGCTGATCTCCATCTCCATCAGGTGGCACACCTTGTCTA
>JBPCXM010000538.1:0-9176 GCA_051008535.1 Pseudomonadales bacterium
GAGTTGCCGCGCCTACCCAGCGAATGACAGAGTATAGCCGACGGCACGAATAATCGAAATATGACATTTAGTTTTTTCTGCCGATAAAATTATAATCGACTTTTCGTATCGAAACACAAACAAGCGAGCCAAAATTGCAAGAGAATGCACACCATGACAGAAATAAGCATGCTAAGAAAAGGAGACCTGCAAAAACTAGCTGAGCTAATAAGGGTATATAAAGAGGTGTTCGAAATAGAAAACTTCGTTCTACCAAGCGATGAATATTTGCAATCTCTTTTAGATAGAACTGGAATGATGTTTTTAGTAGCTACTATAGAAAGCAAGGTAGTAGGCGGCTTGACCGCGCATGATTTGCCCTCCACGTACTTTGAAGGAAATGAATTGTATGTGTACGATCTTGCTGTGGCAAACGAGTATCAACGCAAAGGAATTGGAAAAACCTTGATGTTGGAGTTGGCTGAAATATGCAAGAAGAAAGGAGACAGTGAATTCTTCCTGCAGGCAGATTTTGATGATGAGCATGCGCTAGAGTTTTATCGATCTACCGGTGGATTCGAGGAGAGTGTTTTTCACTTCTCTTACGACACCAAGAGTTAGACAGCCGGCGACTTCATTGCTTGTGCAACGTTTGATATTTGTTTTGGACTTGCCGGAAATTTGACGCATACTTGCGATAACGCTTTTAGCTAGTGGTCTCCCCCATGCGTATTCGAGTCGCCAAAATTGACGCAGACTTCGGCCAGATTCGAGAGCGCCTAATTGAGCTGCAAGATTACGAGCGCCAAATAGATGCTCGTATGCCCTCCGGGGAAACGATTGCGGATTCATATTTTTCAGAAATGCTTAAGAACTGTAAAGCGCACCTTGGGCAAATTTTGGTGGCCGAAGTAGACGATCTGATTGTGGGATACGTGACAGTTTTGGCCAAAACGAGCAGTGGTGAAATAGATGATGGTGATATCGAATACGGCCTAATATATGACCTCGTTGTGAAAGATAAGTGGCGCGGGAATGCTCTCGGGAGGAAACTAATTGAAGCGTCAGAGACTTTCGCGAAAACCAACGGTGCGCGCTGGCTTCGTTTGTCGGTGCTCGCGCAGAACAGGTCTGCCAGAGCGCTTTACTCGTCCATTGGATTTTCTGAATTGTATGTGGATTACGAGAAAGACTTGCGTGAACCAAAATACGCGGATTGATGTGCTGTGTATTTGGCATTGAGAATGGTGAGTATTGCGAATGAAAGCTAAAGACTATATCGAAGCGAATCGCGCCGCCTGGAAATCGGCAACACCTTTTCATGAGCGTTCATAACGCACGATCAGGATCGCCAATTACCGCCAATACCTTGATGAGGCGATGCCGTGTCAACATACGAGGTAGTAACATCATCATGCGATTGATCCAGCCTGTAACAACAATCGCTTGCTTACGCTTGCTCAACGCGGCGAGCGCTTCGGCAACGACGTCGCCTGTTGATTGGATCATCACTTTCGGTAGCGTTTGTCCATCAGCCTCGCCCCCGGTGGCGGTGCTAATAAATTCTGTTTGTGTGACGCCCGGGCACAAACCCATCACATAAATACCACGCTCTCTGTGCTCATCCCACAAACATTCAGAAAACGCGGTGACAAATGCCTTGCTGGCGCTATACATCGGTTGGGCTGGTGTCGGCAGGTAGGAAACGACTGACCCCAGGTTTATAAGCGCATCGCCGCGCTGCGCCTGCTTGAGGAAGGCGTGGGCCAGGGTGACGACTGCACCACAGTTAACGTTCAGAATATTCTGTTGCAGTGCCAGTTCGGATTCATAAAATGGTTCGAGTGCGCTATAGCCGGCGTTGTTCACCAGCAAGTGAAAGTGTTCGTCAGAAAGCGTATCGACAACGGACTGAACGCACTCGGCGCGCGAAAGATCGGCCACCTGAAATTGGTGTTGTTCGCCGGACAGTTCGGCCACCAATTCACGAAGATTGTCTTCCCGCCTGGCAATGGCCGTTACCGCATAACCTTGCGACGCAAGTTGCACGGCAAACTCGCGGCCAATACCGGAGCTTGCGCCGGTTACTAATGCACGTTTTATCTCCATAGTACGACCCGCAGCTTTTTGCTGTCGAATGGCAAATGCAACATGCTATCGCCCTTTTAGCGTTCAGCGACCTCCAGCTCCGCTGCTGTCTCTGCGCGAACGCGCTGAACTAACAACCAAATACCGCCGATCGCGGCTGCCGGACTCAACACCGACCACTGCAGGTTTAAGCCGCCCCACTTTAGCCAAAACCCCCAAGCGCCGTCTTCAATATTACGGAAGTCCACCAATATTTCACCAAGATAAATAACAGATGTGTTGCCATAGAACGCACCCCAGTTGCAGAGGATAGCCATCCCCAAAGCCGTCTTGTAGCGTCGACCCTTGGACAGCCAATAAGCGGCGAGGATTTCAAAGAAGCCAGAATGCGCAAGCAGCGCCTCATGGGCCAGCTGTGCCTCGTGCGGCCGCATGTAGCGAGTGTCCGCCACCGAATAAAGCCACCACGGCCAGAACACTAATTGGTCAGGCTGCAGTTCTGAGCCTAGTTGGTAGAGGTGGCTGACTTTCATATAAACCGCAGGTAACTCCCAACCTAGTTGTGCGCCGCCACTGGTAATGAGCCAGACCACCAAAAACTCGTGCCATTTTGCCGCCCAACTGCGCCGTTCACCGTTGTTGTCCACAAATGCAAACAGCGCCGCCCAGTAGCCAATAAATAGGCTAATGGACACATACTTGTCGGCGGGCATGGGGTTTATAGTTCCCGTAAGAATGAGTCCCCAGGCCAGACAGAATGCACCCGGGACCATAATCCCGGAAGCGATGTAGGCACTTCGCCGGATATTAAACCCCTGGTAAGTCGCCGGGTTCCAGTCTAACAAAGCCGGAGCCGGGGAAGTGTCTTGCGCGAGTCCGCGTGTGTTCATGGCGAATATCTCCTACGTCGTGACCGGCGCATCACGGTTCTTGAGGCCTACAGCCTCGATGGATGCCGGTTTGTAGCGGCTATGAGCAAGCAGGCAGTACTGTCAGATTATCTTTATTAGTCTGACAGTCATGTCTGTTTATTGTCAAGCCAAAGTTCAGGCGCTAAAATCAACGCGCTGATTGAACTAGAAAATTTGCAGGCCAACTGGATGTCGGTCCGCATCAAGTTGGCTCAACGCTACGCGGCGGCGAAGCGCTTGATCTTGAGGTGATTTTTGTATGACCACAGCAGTATCGGTAGTTGTTCAGGCAAAAGTTGGAAAAAAACGCCCTGGCCTGGAACAGCAACGCGAGGTGATCCTGCACGCAGCGGTTGATCTTTTCAGCGTGCGCGGCGTCAAGGCCGTCTCGGTATCCGATATATGCAAAAACGCCAAAGTGTCGCGGGACACTTACTATAGATGCTTTGCCGACAAAGACGCGCTGATTAGCCACCTCTATCAAACCTCGGTGAACGATCACATCGAGACCGTGCTAGGCACTTGGGATCTAAATTACGGCGATCAGAAATGGCTTCATCAAGCGTTTGATAAAACCATCGACGCCATTTTGCGACAGCACAAAGTCGCCCAGTTTTTGTTTGTCGAATCCTCTGATCCTAGCTCGCACGCCTATCGAGTGATCCACAAAGCCTATGGCAAAGTAGCCAAGCGTATGCAGCGTTGGTGCAAAGAAAATCACGGCAATGTGCCTTCCACGGAGTTTTTGATAGCTCTATTGGTCTCAACCCAATGGCTGGTTCACAATGCGATCATTACGGGGATGGGTAAGCGGGACATCAACAAGGCCAAGGTTGCAGCCGAACAGCTTTTTTATGCAGCTTTTTCCAGCCTCTCGGATTAGCGACTGGTGTATTCGTACTGCTGGTGGCGCGGCAGAATCGGTTCCAGCACCTGAACTAAATCGCCGAGCTTTCCATTGCATAGTTACGCTTGCTTCGCTACCGAGTAAAATTTTCGCACGGCCCAAATGGCCAGCAGCCCGGCCGACACCATCCACACAGGTGTTAGCAGCAGTATCATTGCCTCCCCCGTATACCAGTCGATTGAACCGTCCGATAGCGTCCGCCCAGTCGCCGTTTGGTAAGGGAGAACGTACCAGTAACAGTATACGATTGGCATGATCAGACCGTAGGCGATCAACGATAGTGCTATTATCAAGGTCGTTCTCGAGCGACTGGCGTTGCGTTCTTCAGGCGGGGTTCGATGTAAGCGCAGGCGATACGCTTTCTCTGCTCGCGTAACCGTTCCTCGATTGGAAACGATAATCGTTACCACAAGACTTACTAGGCCACCGATGAGAATAGGGTTCATGTAAGAAGGTAAATCTATCAATTCGTTATAATCCAAAAATTTCGGTACGACGTTGGCGACGAACCCGGAAGTGATGCCCCAAAATGCGCCGTCCGCCGTTATCTTGCTGCTCCATACGCTCATCAACGCAACCGGCCCCCAAGATGATGCAAACACGGTGCCGACGAAATAGGTCAGCCAAAAAATGCTTGGAGGGAAGAAAAGGCTGATAAGCAGCGCAATGAAACCCACCACTAGCATGGAGAGTCGGTTTAAGCGTAACAATTTGCGTTCGTCCGTTTCTTTTCTGCGAACCAGATCATTATTAGCGCTGAAGCCTATAAGGCTTAAGAAGGTTGATGCACTCGATAACGCTGCGGCCATGATGCCGGCCAACAGAATTGCGCCGAGAAACTCCGGCATTAGATTTTTCGCAGCCCATATCATGGTTTGCTCCGGCGGCGAGATGTCTGCTTTGCTCAGGTTAACAACGGTCGCTCCCGCGTAGAGAAAAATCTGCACAAAAATGAGCGCGAGGCAAGCAATAATTGAAGCGCGCAAGACCACATGTTCGTTGCGAGCCATGAGATGACGGCTGGACTGCCAGGGGCTAACCGCGTAAACGAGCCCCCATGAGAAGTCGATAATTAGCGTCCAGATGAGATAGTCCATCGGGCTTGCCCACTCCGTTCCTGGACCAACCACACCGTGCCAGGAAAGAAGGTCAGGCTTCTCTTCAATCTGTGCCAGTCCCTGCACAGCGGTCGCCCAGCCGCCCTGCGCGTCAACCAAGTAAACAAGCGCAAAAAAAGCAGCAAAGGTGAACAGCAAAAACATCACTGTATCGGTGAGAACAACTCCCTTCGAACCTGCATACATCGTAAACAAGGTGTAGCTTGCCCAGGATAAGAACAGCCCCTGGTGGTAGCTGATACCCGTCAGTTCAACGAGAATGACAGCAGCCCCTTGGGTGACGGCAAGCAGATAACCCCCCAACGCCAGCACAATGGTCACACCAGCGGTGGTCTGAACCCTCTGCGAGTTAAAGCGTTGACCGAAATAGTCCGCCACTGTTAGTGCTCTGCTGCGGCGCAAATAGCGGCCAAAAAATAGAGCTCCGATCACATAGCCTAACGCTGCAGTAGGCGGGAATAGTAAATAGGGACCGGCTTGACCGGAATAAACGAAACCCGTTTCACCCAGAAAGGCATTGGTACTGAGCACACTTGCAACTAGCGTACCTACAATAAGTACGGTTGGCGCTTGTCGACCAGCGACGTAGTAGTCTTCAATACGTTTTACTTTGCGACCAGCGTAATTACCAATAGCAATGTAAAAAAGAATGCTAACGACAATCGCTGCGGTATAAATATCCAAGTCTAGCTCTGCTTTTTTGTTTGCTGATTTAGCGCTGCTCGAAGCCTACAGGTTTTCCTGTCTTAATAGCAGCTTTTCGCGGCCACTCAGGATTCTCTATGTAGACTCCAAGTGGCGCTTCCTAGCCTATAGGCGGGCAAAGATGTTAGTAACTTGGGTGATACACTCATTACGTCATTTTTCGAGCTCGTTACGGATCAGGAATTTTTCATATGTTTACGGGCAGGTGCGAATGCGGCAGCGTCAAACCATCCAATTTGAAAGACTAGTTCAGAGGCTCCCTAGTTATAAGATTTTCGCGCTGCCTGCTGTATGATTCCCCTAACAGGGTAATCATTCGCGCAGGGTGACCGACTATGCGTACCACTGAGTTTGTTACAAGTTATATTGACGCCTGGAATCAACAGGATTCGCAGGCAGTCGCGAATCACTTGGCCGAGAACGGCACCTATATCGATATTCCGGTGCATCAGAATATGTCTCGCCAGCAGTTGATCGCTCACCTGGATGAGTTGTTTGAGCAGGAAACCTACTTCTATCAGCTTACCGGCGAAGTATTGGCAGGTGAAACGACCGTTGCATTTCAGTATGAGGTTTTTCCAAGGAAACCTTTGTCAGATTCGCAGCAAGCGGAGACATGGTTCGGCGCCGAGTTTATTACGTTGTGCGATGGTGCTGCCGTAGAAATTTCCGATTACTACGAGCAAAGTAGCGTCCCGTCGCCGCAAAGCCCTATGGCCAGCGCCGCCGGGGTAGCCCGCGTGCACCGTTACGCCAAGTCTGGTCTCAGTACCGCGCAGATGGAGGTTATTAAGCGGCAACTCAGCGAATTGATGGCGACAGACAAAACCTACCTGCGCCCCGACCTCACCTTGCCTGACCTGGCAGAAACACTGCAGTGTTCGGTCAACCATGTATCGCAGGCCATTAATGCGGGCTTCGGTGTGAGCTTCTTTGATTACCTGAACGAATACCGGATAAAAGACGCCATGGACTTGCTATGCCAAAACGACGGTGAATCCCGCACTGTGCTCAGCGTGGCACTGGAAGTAGGTTTTAACAGCGCCTCAACCTTCTATGAGGCATTCAAAAAAGTCACCGGAGAAACGCCGGCACATTTCCGTCGTATTCGGCCGGGCCAGAGCCGCGTGAAAGCTGGCGGCTAGGCAATCTTCGCATCACAAGCTATCCTTGAGTTTGAAGTACAGCATACCCAACGATACCAATGGTTTTGCCAAGGCATGCGTACCCGGAATTAATATCGGCCGAATACCGGCAAATATATCCATGCGCTCCATCGTACCCCCTACCGCGTCAGCCATTATCTGGCCGGCCAGATGGGTTACATTAACGCCATGGCCTGAGTAACCCTGTGCGTAAAATATATTGCCATCCAGCCTTCCTAACTGCGGCACGCGGTTGGCGGTCACAGCGATACTGCCGCCCCAGGCATAGTCAATTTTCACACTCGACAATTGCGGATAAATCCGCAACATCTTCGGCCGCAGCATGGCTTTAATGCGCTCGGGATCGCTGCCGAAATAATTACAACGCCCACCGAACAGCAAACGCTTGTCGGCCGAGAGCCGAAAGTACTCCAGTACGTAGTTTGGATCGCACACCGCCAGGTCGCGCGGATTTATTGTTTCTACCTGCTCTGCCGACAGGGGCTCCGTGGCGATAATAAAACTGTTCACCGGCAACACATGGCCACGCAGTCGCGGTTCAACGAAATGATAGGCGTTGCCCGCCAACACCACCGCCTCGGCGCTGACCGCCCCGCGCGCTGTGACGACTCGCGGTCCTTGCTGCTGTTCGATCCGCAGCACAGGTGATTGCTCTGAGATAGTCGCCCCTAGCTCGACAGCTGCTCTTGCCTCACCAATACACAAGTTCAAGGGTTGAACATGCCCGTTGCCCATATTCAGCAGTGATCCGACGTACGCATCCGTGCCGATCAGCGATTGTGTCTCCGCAGCCGATAACAAGCGGTAATCGTGAGGATAGTCGTAGCGAACCAACTGCTCCATTTCCTGGACTTGTGCACGAACATGGCGTGGCTTGATGGCCACATCCAGGTAACCCCATTTCAGATCACAGTCTATGTTGTACGTGTTGACCCGATCGCGAATGATCTCGTGCCCGGCCCAGCGCAATTCCCACATCAGATGCTCGCCATCGGTACCCAGCTTGCGCGCTATCTTTCCTTCACCGGAAATTCCGCCGATGAGTTGGCCGCCATTGCGCCCGGAAGCCCCCCAGCCAACCCGATTCGCCTCGACCACATGCACCGTGTAGCCGCGCTCAACCAGGTGCAGCGCTGTCGATATGCCGGTAAACCCTGCACCAATCACGCAAACATCCGCTTTATGATCACCCTCCAGCGGTGCGTAGTTAGTTACATGATTAACGCTGGCAGCGTAGTAGGAGGTGGTATGTGGCAGCGGCTTGGTCATGTGAGCTACCGGTTACGCTCTTTGAGTATCGCTTGGGCCGCGTTGTGGCCAGGTAGTCCGCTGACACCGCCACCGGGGTGAGCGCCAGATCCACACAGGTAGATGCCTTCGACCGGCATTCGATAAGCTGCATGACCCGCTATCGGTCGCAGCGAATAGAATTGATCAAGGTGCAGCGCGCCATCAAAAATATCGCCGCCCACCATGCCCAGATCGCGTTCAATATCCAGCGGCGATTTGATTTGTCTCGCTATCACAGAAGCTCTGAAATTCGGAGCGTAGTTGTCGATCGTGTCTATAATCATGTCGGCAGCCTCTTCCTTCACCTGATCCCAGTTTTCCCCATCGGGCAGATGACGCTGGAAGTGCTGGCAAAAAAGACTAGCAACATGTCCACCGGAAGAAGCCAGGGATTCGTCCTGAGTGCTGGGTACTTGCATGGAAATCACTGGCCGGCGAGCCCAACCATATAGTCTCGCGTCGTAATAAGCTTGCTTGATGTATTGCAGCGAAGGACTGACTTCAATCGCTCCCATAAAATGATCATCGCCGCGTCCGGCCATGCTGCTGAACCGGGGTAACTCAGACAAGGCGACATTCATTCGAGACGTCGCGGAGTGGCTGCGGTAGCCCGCAATCCGCCGCTGGTCGCTATCCTCCATCAGCGAGGGGTCCAGCAATTTTTGCAACAGGGTCTGGGGGTGGATACTTGCGTATCATTTCTGGTTAGCAGCAGGTGGTTATTTTCTAGCAAGCTCAGCATACCTGACGGTCGCTCCATAATTTCCAGCCTGTGTTTTTTCAATTGCAGGTCACGAATCACTTGTGGATGAAGCAGGCTCACCGAATACGAATACACCGAGTTACGAAAGCCAGGATGAAACTCTTCGGTAACAGCGGCGCCAGCCACTACCGGGCGTGCCTCGAGCATCTTGACTTTGAGACCGGCTGTCGCCAGATAGCCGGCGCACGCAAGCCCATTGTGGCCCGCGCCGATTATGATTACGTCGAAATCTGTGTTCATATTGCACTT
>JBPCXM010000539.1:0-8858 GCA_051008535.1 Pseudomonadales bacterium
GTAGTTGACAATTGAAAAACAGTGTTTACAATCACAATTGCAAGTTACGCTACTGTTCCGAAATGGTTTACGCCTAATATGAATGAATACTACGGTGACATCAATCACTTTCTAGTCTTTAACTCTGCGTATAAGACACGAAATCTGTCTCTTGTAGAGCGAGATCTCTGTCTCACAAGATCAGAAATATCGAGCGCATTAGATAGTCTAAGAAACCATTTTTGCGACGATCTGTTAATTGATTCCGATGGCGTATTATCATCAACAGCATTGGCTGATCAACTTGGCCCAATTGTCAATGAAGCACTCCAACAATTGAATGCCGGTTTACGTTATTCGAAGACTTTTGACCCCCAGTTGTCTAAGAGAACTTTCGTAATTGGTGTTACAGGAATTTGCGAAACTTTGTTTATACCTGGCCTTGTCAATTACGTAAACGAATACGCGCCAGGTGTATCAATATCAAGCTATGTGCTGCATCAGAATGATTTCAACGAGGCACTCTCCAAGGGAAGGACGGATCTTGTTTTGGGGTCGTCATTAAGCGCGGCCAGCCCGACGATCGCCCAGATTCCCATTTGCAAAGATTATTTTGTATGTGCATTAAACACCGAACACAAAAAGGCCCAAAACCAGCTGACGCTCCAGAGTTATTTAGACTTAGAACATATCGGAATTTCGAGCTGGAATAGCGAATATGAAGTGGTAGATTCCGCATTGATGTATCAAGGAATGCGAAGGAACATTCGATTAAAGGTGGAACAAATCGGTACTGCTTTGGAGATAGTAAAAAACTCAGAAATGGCCATAACTGTTCCTCTGCAAATGGCGAAAAACAGCGGGCTTCAAATCCTCGAACTTCCGATTCGGCTGCCACAACGCGATTGGGTCGCTTACTGCCATAAACGAGCGGAAGATGACCCAGCAATTCAGTGGATTTGCGAAGTTATCCAGTCGATATATTCTTCCACTTCATAAGCGAATTGGTTTGGATTAGATCCTATACACTCGCTAGGAATTTAATCTGACCACTGTCTTATGCCTGTACAAAATGCGTTACTGTTCTTATTGGATGCTTATTAGACGTCAACCTCCTTGGCCGACCGAGCAGGTTGATTGTCGTCTAACAGATGCTCAAAAAGCCGACGATTGGCTTGGTCGCCGAATCTAAAGACTGCTGATTCAGGAAGGCAGCCATGAAGGCTTCTGTTCAACCACAAGATCATCATGCACGACCATCTTGTCAAGCGAAACCCAGAGAAGCACCTTCCAAGCTCCAGTCCACCCAAGCGCCGCGCGTGGCGAAAGCTGCACATTGTGGTTAATGCCGACACCGGTGAAATTCTCGCGTCTGCGCTGATAACCCATTGCGCTCGAGATGCCGCACAAGTGCCTGTGCTACTCACTCAAATTAATGACCCGTTGGTCTCCGCGATGGCTGACAGTACGTACGACACGTCATCTGTCATCTTCAGTTCTCGCATGGACGCCAGCTGCCATGGAAACCTACGGGTACGCGGTGCTGCAGCTGTGCCACTGCCAGCGGCCCGGCACTGACATTTTGCGCATCCAGAATGTTCAGCGCGCTGGTGCTGTCGTTCATGTCGGTGACCACTGCTAGCAGGTAGCCCTCACCCTCCGCCGCATCGTTGGATTTCGGTACGAAGATTGCTTCGGAAGTGAAGGTGGATTGGCGCTCGCCAAAGCAGTGACGCTCCACCTGTCCGCTCTGGTGATCGTAGCGCGCCACAACATTGTACATGTCACCACCCGTACCTTCCGGTGACGTGTAGAAACCAAAGCGATAATTCTGCGCAACGTAGCGTGGATCGACCTGTGGAAACTCGCTGTCTTGCTGATCGATTCGGTTGCTCTTCACCGCGGGGGAGTCGCCATTCATGTTCAGAGACCAGCGATGCAGAATCGGCGACGCATCGGGCAATACGTTACCAGATACATCGGGGAACAGTGGAGCGTGCTCGAACTGGCAGGCATCAACGGTGATAACGCCATTGTCGTCGAAGCCGTTCATGTAATGGAATGCGAAAAAGAGTTCACATTCCGCCCAGCGCAGATTGTCTTGAGTCCAGCCCTGGCGAGGTAGAACCGCGACTGTAGCGCCCCTGTCGGGTTCCCAGGCGAGCGGAGACTCACCGGCCATGGCGCGCTCCATGCTACCGCAGAGCGGGAAAATCGGCACTACGATGTAATTCTCGGTCACCACGAAGTCGTGAACCATGGCGGGGTATGGGGTATTGAACAATATTGACTCGACCAGTTCTCCCTGAGGGCTTACCCGGTAGACCGCGAGGTCCGAAGAGAGTGTGTCGGATGCCATGTAGGAGAACAGAATGAGTTCGCCGCTTATCGGGTCCACCTTCGGGTGCGCCGTCATTGAACGGGGCAGCTTGCCATCGAAATTGTATGAGCCGATGGATTCGAGAGTAACAGGATCTACTTCGAAGGGCAGGTGCGCCTCCTCCAGGATTAACAGTTTACCCGCGTGCCAGACAGAGGCGGTATTTGCCAGCCCTTCCCGGTCGGTAAGCACAAACTCTACGAAGCCTTCGGCGCAATTGAAGGGGTTCATGGGATCGATGACGGCTTTTCCTTGTTCGTCTTCCAGCCGGTATTTGGCCGTGTGAATCCAGCGATTGCAATAACTCACCTTACCGTCACTGATGTGGAACGCGTGAGTCATACCGTCCCCGGCAAACAGGTGGTAATCACCGAGCGGCGCAAAACGCTGGTTCGGACCGTTCCGATAAAACGACCCGTTCAAGTCTTTCGGCACCTCTCCGCGGATACTCAGCTGATCAAGGGTGTATTCCTGGTCGATGGGCGCGAAGCCGCCCTGTAGAAAGCGGTTTTCCGGCATTACTTGGGTCATGGCAATCCTCCTGGGAGTTCATTTCAATGCGATTTTTACTGTGTCAACTTTATTAAATCCTAGCACGTGCTTAGCCGCCATCTACCTTGACGGTTCCACTCGCCGTGTGCTGGCGGCGCTTGAAATCGATGCGGTATTCGCAGCTGAGGCAGCGGCGCATACCTTCACGCATGTTGTCGTTCTGCGCGCGCAGGGCGGCCAGCTCCTTCTGCAGCTGTTTTATCTGCTGCTCCTGTTGTATCAACCTAAGCCTGGGAGACAGCAAGTGACCCAAGAAGGACATCAATCGGTCGCCCAGCTCATCCGCACGGTGCAAGAGGTTTCCGGCAGATGCGGGTCGAACTCCATTTTCAACCCGCCAGCTTCACCGTTAAACAACACTTCGAAGGGCCCTTTGCAGATATACAGGCAGCCCTCTTCCGGCAAGGCGCTGGGAATTGGCAGGCGGTCGCGTGGGCCGCAGCTGTGCCAACCGCAGTCGGGAATTTCCATCACCGTCAGACCTTTTGAAGGATCGAACTCGGTAATGCTCGCGGGGCCGGTCAGCCAATGTGCCGGGTTGAAGGTTTCGAACACGAAGCGACTCCAGCGCCCTGGCTTGGTAGGGCCGCCATCGCTGGATGGTTTCACTTTCTTGTTGCGGTTTTTTTCGGGAGCGCTGTTCATCATCTTCAGAAATCCGGGAGAGTTCTCGTGAGAGAGCGCAACGGCCGTACCGACTACAATTTCCTCGAACTGCTTCTGGCTGTAATACTTCCTTAATTCCAGCAGCGCCCACTCCACCTCACGGACAAAATTGCCGTAGCGTTTACGCCATTTTTCCCGCGGAGAATCAAAGCGGCGAACGACCTCCCTTCGCGACTTGATTTCCTCGTAGTCCCGGTCCACCTGTTCCTTGTCGCCTGACAGCCTCAGGATGGGAACGAAGGTGTGACTGATGAGAGGCATGGCCTTTTTCAGTAGCATGGAATTGGACATCCACATGTCAATCCACGCCTGGGGGCCCCAGTTGTAGTAAAAACCACGCTTCTTTGGCGCAACAACACGAGCACTGCGTCGGTCGCTAGTGATGATGGCGTCTTTTGGCATGGTGCGCTCCTCTCTGGCTTCAGTTCGGATCGGGTTGCCGGAATCTGGCCACTAGTTCAGAAGTCTCAGCGTAATGCCATAGACCTCCCCCGGGGCGACGACTCCGGAATAGCCACCGAGGGTTGGGGTATCCAGGCCCCAGACCAGGTAATCTTCGTCCAGTACGTTCTGGCCCCATAAAGCAACTTCCCATGTTTTGGCCGCATTGGACAGACTGAAGCGGAAATTTACCAGGTTTACCGGGTCATTCTTCAGGTTGGGATCTAGGTCCTGATCCAGAAAGTAACTATCAGTGAAATTATGTTCCAGCCGAACAGCGCCCATCAGGTCTTGACTCAATACCCTGTCGTACTGCAAAAACGAGCTCACAGACCATTCCGGTGCATTGTCGAGAGCGCCCCCTTGCAGATCCTGCGTACAAACCGCGCTGGTGCCCGGCGCTCCAGTTTGGGCACCCTGGGTGATGTAATAATCGAAAAACGTCTGCTCGATGGTGCACTGGCCATTATCGAACGATTCGTACTCCGCCTTGTTGTAACCGATGGCCGTTCCTATCGTCATGCTTTCCGCCGGGATAAAGACCAGTTCCAACTCGGCGCCATAGCTTTCCATGTCACCGGCATTTACTACCCTGATGGAGGCGCCGTCCCAGGACTGAGACTGGAAATCCGCATAGTCCACAAAGAACAGCGTGCCGTTGAACTGCAGGCGCCGATTGCGCCAAGAGCTCTTCCAGCCGATCTCGTAATTGGTCGCAATCTCCTCGTCGAATTCTCCGGATTGCCCCAAGGCCTGGCGTCGCTGGTCATAGCCGCCGGATTTAAAACCACGGCTCACTGCAGCGTAAGTCATCACGTCTGGGTTAATAAAATAACGCACGTTCAGGGAAGGAGAGAGATCGGTGTCACTGAGGCTATCGTCGTATGAGATATCAGGTCCGGCGATTGGCGGCGTATCGAATATAAAGCTTGGTTCGGTGATCTGAGTTCCTTTCCGCTCTTTTTTCTCGTAGGTGTAGCGAAGGCCGAGGGTAGCACTTAACTGATCATTGATGTTCCAGATCAATTGGCCAAACGCCGCGTAGCTGGTGGTGGTGTAAGTATTGGTGTCGGTGTTGGTCGAGCCTTCGGGAAAGAAGGTGCCCAGGGTGACGTCGTCGAACAGAGTCACTTTGTTCACCAAGTCTTCCAACTGTCCGAAAATACCTACAGAATCGAACTCGGAGTGGTAGAAGTAAAGTCCGCCCAGGTAGTCCAGGGTTTTACCGCCAGGCGATGTAATACGCAATTCCGAGGAGTACTGGTCTAACTCTACCACTTGTTCGGCTGTGGCAGCCTCATAGGCTGTGAAGTCACCGTCAAACGAGCCCTCGAAATCGTAGAAACGCCAGGAGTTGATAAAGGTGATGGCATTGCCGCCACTCAATTCTTTATTCCACTCCACTGCAACACCACCGCTGTCGATCTCGCTGCGTGGTTCGCTGTTGAGCCAGTAATCGTCGTCGAAGGGGTCCGCCGCAGGAGGAGCGCCGTCCACGTTCTCGAAGTCGCTGTACCTCAGAATATACTGCCCCTGGTTGTTGAGGCCAAGTGAGGCTTGCCATTCGGCCGAGGGAATGCTGGTGGCAGGCGAGTTGAGCGGCGAAAGGCCGTTGTAATCGATCGTTGCGATGGCGCAGCAGTCCGCATCGTCCTTAGTGTAATCTAGCGAGACGATAAACTCGCCGAAGTTGCTGGTGGTGTCGGCGCCTTGCATATCGAATAGAATCCGGGCCCTGCCACCATATCTTTCCGTGTTGTTCAGGCCATTGCCGGTATACGTGTTCCTGTACAGGTGATCACCATCGATCGCGAAGCCCGAGAGGCGCATACCGTGGCTGTTCCCCCCGAACGGAATGTTGACCATGCCACGCAACTCCAGCCGCTCAGTACTGTCGTACCCTATTTCGGCGAGGTAATCCCACTTGTCGCTAGGCAGCTTGGTGATGACGCTGATGGCGCCCGCAGCGGTATTCTTGCCATAAAGCGTTCCCTGAGGACCCCGCAGTATCTCCACCCGCTGAACGTCTACCAGATCGCCGACGCTCATCCCGCCCCTGCCCTGGTAAACACCGTCGATGAATAAGCCCACGCTGGGGTCGATCCCGGAATTATTCCCAACGGAACCGATCCCCCGTATACGAAACGAGGTGGCATTGGCATCGGTGGTGGGGACGATCTTCAAATTGGGGGTGTACTGTTCAAGACCGGCCAGCTGGTTCACACCGGATTTCAGCAGGAAATCGCTGCCAAAAGCCGAGACCGACATAGGCACTTCCTGCAGGCTCTCGGCCCTGCGGGTGGCCGTGACAATCACCTCCTCAAGAATCATGGAGCCATCCGCGGCCTGCAGTGAAACCGGCAAGATTTGGGTCAGGACAGCCGCACCCATGGCGGGTATTATTCTTTTCACAGCAAATTTTACACCTAGCGGCTTTAGTTTGGACTCTGGCCGAGGCTGTGTATCAGGGCGCTAATGAGATGCTGTCAGGCTGTGAGCATCATAGAGCACTGCGGTGAATCACCGCCCTATGGCCAACAACTCTATCAAATGCCTCCCGGAAAAACAAACAGTTTTGACTGAATTTATTGAGCGGGGCTCTCGCCGTCACGGTCAAGGATCACGCTGGCTTCGCCCTCGACAAGCAGGCCTGAAAGCAACCGATCTTTTCTGACAAAAAATCAGGGTTGACTGAATTTTTACAAGACGATATGTTGCGGTCTAATTAACCGAAACAAAGCCTGACCGGCTTCCCCGCCAGAGGAGCTGATCGTCATGAAAGATACGCACAACCGCCAGTTCTACCTCGCCTCACGCCCAACGGGTCTGCCGACCAATGAAAATGTGCCCTGTCGCGACGTGCCACTGTCGAAGCCGGCTGCGGGCGAGGTGGTGCTGCGCAATCTCTACATCTCTCTGGACCCGGCGATTCGCGGCTGGATGGCAGATGCCCCCAACTACATCGAGCCCATCGCTATTGGCGACCCTATCCGCTGTTCGGTCATAGGGCGCGTGGTGGACAGTGGCAGCGATGATTTTGCGGTGGGCGATGTGGCTATGACCATGGGCGGTTGGGAAGCCTATAGCTGCGTGCCGGCTGCGACCCTTAACCGGCTGGACGAATCTCTTGGTATTCCACTCAGTCATTATCTGGGAGTCTTGGGCCCGACCGGACTCACTGCCTACTTTGGTCTGCTGGACGTTGCGCAGCCAAAGGCCAGTGAAACCGTACTGGTCAGCGCGGCAGCCGGTGCGGTAGGCTCGGTGGTGGGTCAGGTCGCGAAAATGCAGGGTTGTCGTGTGGCCGGCATGGCCGGCACCGATAGCAAGTGCGCCTGGCTGACCGATGAACTGGGGTTTGATGCAGCGATAAATTACAAGACTTGCGGCGATTACCGCCAGGCGATTCAGTCCGCCTGCCCCGAAGGAGTAGACGTCTATTTTGATAACGTTGGGGGCGACATCCTCGATGCTGCCCTGATAACCATGAACAAATACGGCCGGGTGGCTGTCTGCGGCTGGATTTCCACCTACAACGATAGTGATCCTCCGGCGCTTCGCAACCTCTGGCAGCTGGTCGCTGAAAGTATCACCATTCGTGGTTTTGTGGTGCTGGATTACCTCGACCGCTTCGATGAAGGGGTCGCCCAGCTCGCCGAGTGGGTGATGGCGGGCAAGCTCAAGTTCCGGGAAGAAATTGTGGACGGGCTCGACAATGTGCTGCCGACCTTTCTGCGCTTGTTCGACGGTAGCAATAGCGGCAAACTGGTGCTGCGCATTCCAGAATAAGCAGCGTCCCACCCCGATTTTGAAGACAAAAGGAGTACATTATGCAAGGTTATGAAGACGTTACCCTCTACGAGCTCTCCGACGAGCGTGAGCAGGAGTTACTGAGTAAGCAGATTGAATGCAACTTCATCTGGACCAACAAGGACGGGCACGGCCTGGGTGTGATCATGAACTATGTGGCCCGTGATGGGCGCCTCTGGCTTACCGCAACCAGCCAACGCGCACGAATAAAAGCACTCCGGCGCGACCCGCGGGCTTCGATCGTTATTTCGAGCATGGGTACCGATATGGGGCCAGGCAAGCAGATCACGTACAAGGGCCGGGTCATATTGCACGAAGACCAGGCCACTAAGGACTGGTTCTACCCGGCGATGGGGGAAATCATTTCACCTTATCCTGCGCCGACCGTTGAGGACGCGATTAGACATTTGGATACGCCGCTGCGGGTCATCCTTGAATTTATCCCCGAGAAAACGATCCGCTTTGACGGCGATGCCATTTCCAAGGCATCCTACGAAAAGAATATTCCAGGAACCGATGGCTAAGGACCCGCAAAGCTCGCGCGTTCGTCAGACCGTCACGGACGTAAACAATTACAATATGTTGTCAGCAAATTCTATAGAGGAACCAGTCAAATGGTGGGACGGGTAGAAGGTAAGATTGCAATTGTCACCGGCGCCGCCTCGGGCCTGGGGCTAGCCTGTGCGCAACGGCTGGCAGAAGAAGGCGCCACGGTGGTGGTGGCAGACGTAGCCGAAGAACAAGGCCGCGCGGCGGCTGACGGCATCGTGGGTGCCGAGTTTGCGCAGCTGGATGTGACCAGTGAGCCAGCCTGGCAAGCCCTGGTCGATGACGTTGTCAATCGGCATGGCCGGCTTGATGTGTTGGTAAACAATGCCGGTGTGGCACAATTAGCCAGCATTGAAGAGACCACCGAGGAGATCTGGCGACGTGTGAACTCGGTGGGCACAGACGGTACCTTCTACGGCTGCAAGCACGCCCTTAGGGCTATGAAAGACGCGGGGCGGGGCTCCATCATCAATATGTGTTC